>NZ_RZOI01000195.1:0-8661 GCF_004022645.1 Mesorhizobium sp. M4A.F.Ca.ET.020.02.1.1
GGCCGAGCAGCCCGCTACCGCCAGCACGTTGCGGGCGCGGTGCGTCAGGCGCTGCGAGTATTCCAGCTGCCTGAGTTCGTCCGGCAGGCCGATCAGCACGTTGGAATCCGAGCCGACGCCGAAGCGTCCGCCATGTTCGACGAACAGCGGCGCGGCGAAGGTGCCGTCGCCGAGATTGGCCTCGGTGATCGGGCAGAGGCCTGCGATCGCGCCACTCCTGGCCATGCGGACCGTCTCGGCCTCGGTCATATGCGTGGCGTGGATCAGGCACCAGCGCCGGTCCACCTTGGCATGGTCAAGAAGGAATTGGACCGGCCGCGCGCCCGACCAGGCGATGCAGTCTTCCACTTCCTTTATTTGCTCTGCGATATGAATGTGGATCGGGCCGTCCGGCGCCATCGCGGTTACCGCGTCGAGTTCCTCCGGCGTCGCGGCGCGCAGGCTGTGCGGGGCGACGCCGACAACGGCCTGATCGAGCGAGCGAACGCTTTCGCGGCCTTTCTCAAGCAAGCGACCGAACCGTTGGACATCATTGATGAATCGCCGCTGGCCCTCATTGGGTGCCGCACCCCCGAAGGAGGAATGGGCATAGAAGACGGGCAGCAGCGTCAGCCCAATGCCGGTCTCAGCCGCGGCCGCCGCGATCCGCTCCGCCATCTCGGCGATGTTGCCATAGGGTTTTCCGTCGCGGTCGTGGTGGAGATAGTGGAACTCGCCGACGCGCGAAAATCCCGCTTCCAGCATCTCGACATAAAGCTGTGCCGCCACCGCCTCGACCTGGTCCGGCGTCATCGACAGAGCGAAGCGGTACATCACCTCGCGCCAGCTCCAGAAACTGTCGGTCGAGGGGCCTCGCAGTTCGGCGAGCCCCGCCATGCCGCGCTGGAACGCGTGGCTGTGCAGATTGGACATGCCGGAGAGTACAATGGCATGGCGCTCGTCGCCGGTCAGCGGTGAGGCGCCGGGCTCGGCCACCGCGATGCGGCCGCCCGCCAGCGTGATCCTGACATTGTTGTTCCAGCCGTCCGCCAGAAGTGCCTGTTCCGCGAAGATCGCCGTCACGATTTTCTCCGAATCCCGCTTTCCGATGACAATAGCACTTGCAGTGCGCTTCAATATGTATATACATAATTGTCATCCAATCAAACGGAAAAGATGATGGCGGCAGAAATCAAAAGCCGGGCAGGGGGCCTTCACCTTTGGCGCAATGCGCGCCTGGCGACGATGGCCGAAGGCGCGCCGGGACTGGGCATCGCCGAAAGGGGCGCAGTCGTCGCGCGCGACGGCCTGATCACCTATGCCGGGCCGGAAGCCGATCTGCCGGCGGCGCTTGCCCAGGGCGCTGACATCACCGACTGCGAAGGCCGCTGGGTCACGCCCGGCCTGGTCGATTGCCACACCCATCTCGTCTACGCCGGCAACCGCGCCAACGAGTTCGAGATGCGGCTGGCCGGCGCCACCTATGAAGAGGTGGCCAAAGCCGGCGGCGGAATCGTTTCCTCGGTGAAGTCATTGCGTTCCGCCAGCGAGGACGAACTGGTAGCCCAGACATTGCCGCGCCTCGACGCGCTGATGGCCGAGGGTGTCACCACGATCGAAGTGAAGTCGGGCTATGGCCTTGACGTCGACAATGAGAAGAAGTCGCTGCGTGCCGCGCGGCGACTCGGTGACAAACGCTCGGTGACGGTCCGCACGACATGCCTCGCCGCCCATGCGCTGCCGCCGGAGGCCAAGGGCGACAAGGACGCCTTCATCGATCTCGTCGCGAGCGAGATCATGCCCGCCGTGGCCGCGGAAGGCCTGGCCGACGCGATTGACGGTTTCTGCGAGGGCATTGCCTTTTCACCGGAGCAGATGGCGCGCGTCTTCGACAAGGCCAAGACGCTCGGCCTGCCCGTAAAACTCCACGCCGACCAGCTCTCCAACCTGCATGGCGCCGAGCTTGCCGCGCGTTACGGCGCGCTGTCGGCCGACCATCTCGAATACACCGACGAGGCGGGCGCGGCGGCGATGGCCAGGGCCGGAACCGTGGCGACGATCCTGCCCGGCGCCTATTACTTCATCCGCGAGACCAAGAAGCCGCCGGTCGAGCTGTTCCGCCGGCATGGCGTGAAGATGGCGGTCGCCACGGACAGCAATCCTGGCACTTCGCCGCTCACGTCCCTGCTGCTCACCATGAACATGGCGGCCACCTTGTTCGGGCTGACTGTCGAGGAATGCCTTGCCGGCGGTACCCGCGAAGCCGCGCGTGCGCTTGGCCTGCTGGAAAACACCGGCACGCTGGAGGCGGGAAAGTCCGCCGACCTCGCCATCTGGGACATAGAGCGCCCGGCCGAACTCGTCTACCGCATGGGTTTCAACCCGCTGCATGCCCGCATCTGGAGAGGACAATGACCGAACTCGTTCTGAAGCCCGGCAACGCAACGCTGGCCGACTGGCGCGCCATCTATCGCGGCGCGGTGCCGAAGCTAGACGCCGCCTGCAAGCCGAGGATCAAGGCCAGCGCCGAGGCGGTTGAGCGGATTGTCGCCAAGGGCGAACCGGTCTATGGCATCAACACCGGCTTCGGCAAGCTGGCCAGCGTGCGCATACCCGCCGCCGATCTCGAAACCCTGCAGCGCAACATCGTGCTGTCGCATGCCGCCGGCGTCGGCGAGCCTATGCCGGTTGCCGTCACCCGGCTGATGATGGCGCTGAAGCTCGCCAGCCTCGCGCAGGGCGCCTCCGGCGTGCGGCCGCAGACCATCGCGCTGCTGGAAGCGATGCTCGCCAACGACGTCATTCCGGTGGTGCCGGCGCAGGGCTCGGTCGGCGCCTCCGGCGACCTCGCGCCGCTGTCGCACATGACGGCAGCGATGATCGGCGTCGGCGAATGTTTTACCCCGCACGGTCGTTTCCCGGCCAAGGTCGCTTTCGTCTCGCACGGGCTGGAGCCGGTGACGTTGGGTGCCAAGGAAGGCCTGGCGCTGCTCAACGGCACGCAGTTCTCGACGGCTTTCGCGCTGGCCGGCCTGTTCGAGGCCGAGACCCTCTATCAGTCGGCGCTGGTCGCCGGCGCGCTGTCGACGGACGCCGCCAAGGGCTCGGACGCGCCCTTCGACCCGCGCATCCATCTGCTCAGAAAGCATCGCGGCCAGATCGAGACGGCGGATGCGCTGCGCAATTTGATGGCCGGCAGCGCCATCCGTGAATCGCACCGCGTGGGCGACGAGCGCGTGCAGGATCCGTACTGCCTGCGCTGCCAGCCGCAGGTGATGGGCGCCGCCCTCGATGTGCTGCGCAAGGCGGCCGACACGCTTGAGACCGAGGCCAATGGCGTCACCGACAATCCGCTGATCTTCGCCGAGGACGATACGGCGCTTTCGGGCGGCAATTTCCACGCCGAGCCGGTGGCCTTCGCCGCCGACATGATCGCGCTTGCTGTCTGCGAGATCGGCTCGCTGTCGGAGCGCCGTATCGCCATGCTGGTCGATCCGGCGCTGTCCGGCATGCCGGCCTTCCTGACGCCGAAGCCGGGACTGAATTCCGGCTTCATGATCCCGCAGGTGACGGCGGCGGCGCTGGTTTCCGAAAACAAGCAGAAGGCCTATCCGGCAAGCGTCGATTCGATCCCGACCTCCGCCAACCAGGAAGACCATGTCTCGATGGCCGCGCACGGCGCCCGCCGCTTGCTTGGCATGATCGAGAATGCGACCGCCGTCATCGGCATCGAACTCCTGGCTGCCGCACAAGGCTGCGATTTCCATGCGCCGCTGGCGTCGAGCCAAGCTCTTGAAGCGGTGCGCAAGCTGGTCCGGGCCGAAGTGCCGCATCTCGACAATGACCGCCATTTCCATCCCGACATGGAAAAGGCCATCGCCATGGTGCGCAGCGGCGCCGCGGTGATTGCGGCGAGCGCCGTGGCCTTGCCGGCGATTGCGGGAGCGGTGTGATGGCCGCGCCTTCCTGGCTCACCGTAACCCGAGGCACCGCACCCTTGCTGGTCTCGATCCCGCACACCGGCATCGACCTTGCCGGTCTCGACAGCCGGCTGGTCTCGCCCTGGCTCGGCCGCCGCGACTGCGACTGGTGGATCGACAAGCTCTACGATTTTGCGGCCGACCTCGGCGCGACGGTGGTGCACACCGCGATCTCGCGCACCGTCATCGACGTCAATCGCGACCCGTCCGGCGTCTCGCTCTATCCCGGCCAGGCGACGACCGGCCTTTGCCCGACCGAGACCTTCGACGGCGATCCGCTCTACCATATGGGCGAGGAGCCGACGCCTTCGGAAATCGACGAGCGCCGCGAGACCTACTTCAAGCCTTACCATGCCGCCCTGCAGGCCGAGATCGACCGCCTGCACGGCATGCACGGAAGAATCGTCCTCTACGACTGCCACTCGATCCGCTCGGTGCTGCCGCGCCTGTTCGGGGGCACGCTGCCGGTGTTCAACCTCGGCACCAATGACGGCAAAAGCACCGATCCGGCCCTTCAGGCCAAGGTCGCCGAGATCATGGCCGCAACCGGTCAGACATGGGTGGTCAACGGCCGCTTCAAGGGCGGCTGGATCACGCGCAGTTTCGGCCATCCGCAAAACGGTGTCCATGCGCTGCAGATGGAGCTTTCCAACCGCGGCTACATGCGCGAGCCCGAAGGAAGGGGCGCGCCGGACAACTGGCCGGTGCCCTACGATCCCGAATACGCGGCGCCGATCCGCGCCACGCTGAAGACCATCCTCGAAACCACCATTGACTGGGCCGGGCGCTGACGCGCCGCCTTACTCGAAAGGGACAATGATGACCAATCCTCGCCACAACATCCGCGAGATCCGCAGCCCGCGCGGCGCCGAACTCAACGCTCGCAGCTGGCTGACCGAGGCGCCGCTGCGCATGCTGATGAACAATCTCGATCCCGACGTCGCCGAAAACCCCAACGAGTTGGTTGTCTATGGCGGTATCGGCCGCGCAGCGCGCACCTGGAACGATTTCGACCGCATCGTCGCCTCGCTGAAGACGCTCGCCGATGACGAGACGCTGCTGGTGCAGTCCGGCAAGCCGGTCGGCGTCTTCCGCACGCATGCCGATGCGCCGCGCGTGTTGATCGCCAACTCCAACATCGTGCCGCATTGGGCGAACTGGGAGAAATTCAACGAGCTCGATAAGAAGGGCCTGATGATGTACGGCCAGATGACGGCCGGCTCCTGGATCTATATCGGCACGCAAGGCATCGTCCAGGGCACCTACGAGACCTTCGTCGAGGCCGGCCGCCAGCACTATGACGGCAACCTCAGGGGCAAGTGGATCCTGACCGCCGGTCTCGGCGGCATGGGCGGAGCGCAACCGCTGGCCGCCGTCATGGCCGGCGCCTCGTGCCTGGCCATCGAATGCAATCCGGACTCGATCGATTTTCGCCTGCGCACCCGCTATGTCGACGAGAAGGCCGAGACGCTCGATGAAGCAATGGAAATGATCGAGCGCTGGACCAAGGCCGGCGAGGCGAAGTCGGTCGGCCTGCTCGGCAATGCGGCCGAGATCGTACCGGAAATGTTCAAGCGCGGCATTCGCCCCGACATCCTCACCGACCAGACTTCGGCGCATGACCCAATCAACGGCTATCTGCCCAAAGGTTGGACGATGGCCGAGTGGCGCGAGAAGCGCGTCTCGGACCCGAAGGCGGTCGAGAAGGCGGCGCGCGCGTCGATGCGCGAGCATGTCGAGGCGATGGTCGCGTTTTGGAACGCCGGTGTGCCGACGCTGGACTACGGCAACAACATCCGCCAGGTTGCCAAGGAAGAGGGCTTCGAGAACGCCTTCGCTTTCCCTGGCTTCGTGCCGGCCTACATCCGGCCGCTGTTCTGCCGCGGCATCGGCCCGTTCCGCTGGGCAGCGCTTTCGGGCGATCCCGAGGATATCTACAAGACCGACGCCAAGGTGCGCGAGCTGACCCCCGGCAACACCCATCTGCACAACTGGCTGGACATGGCGCGCGAGCGCATCTCGTTCCAGGGCCTGCCGGCGCGCATCTGCTGGGTTGGGCTCGGCGACCGCCACAGGCTGGGCCTCGCCTTCAACGAGATGGTGGCCAGGGGCGAGCTCAAGGCGCCGGTTGTCATCGGCCGCGATCACCTCGATTCCGGTTCGGTCGCGTCGCCCAACCGCGAGACCGAAGCGATGAAGGACGGCTCCGACGCCGTTTCCGACTGGCCGCTGCTCAACGCGCTGCTCAACACCGCGTCGGGCGCCACCTGGGTGTCGCTGCACCATGGCGGCGGCGTCGGCATGGGCTTCTCGCAGCATTCCGGCATGGTCATCGTCGCCGACGGCACGCCGGCGGCCGCCAAGCGCCTTGAGCGCGTTCTGTGGAACGACCCGGCGACCGGCGTCATGCGCCACGCCGACGCCGGCTACGATATCGCCATCGAATGCGCCAAAGAGCACCAGCTCAACCTGCCGGGCATCCTGGGCTGAGCCGATGCGCATCCTTCGTGCCGCCGGCTACCGCGTCATGCCGTGGAAGAACGGCGGCGGCACGACGACCGAAATCACTGTTTCGCCCGACGGCGCCGGGTTCGACAATTTCGACTGGCGCATCTCGATGGCGCGCGTCGAGGCCGGCGGCCCGTTCTCCAGCTTCGCCGGCATCGACCGCACGCTTTGCGTGCTGGCAGGGCAGGGGATCGTACTCGACGTCGCCGGCCGCGCGCCGGCCGAACTGACCGCGGCCTCCGCCCCTTTTTCCTTTGCAGCCGATGTGCCGACCGCGGCCGCGCTGATCTCCGGCCCGATCACCGACCTCAATGTCATGACCCGGCGCGGCCGCATGACGCACACCGTCGAGCGCCTGACGGTCGCGGCGCCTCTGGAAATCGAGGCCAGGGCGGACACGACCCTTGTCCTGCCTCTCGATGGCGAGATCGTGCTTGCCGGCGACGCGCCCGAGCGCCTCGGCCCGCTCGATGCGCTGGTGCTGGATCTGGGCACCCCGAGACAGCGCCTGGAGCCGGCCGCCGGCACGATCCTGTTCGTGATCCGCATCGATCGGGCTGGCAGCAACCATTAACGCCTGTTGCCAAACATGATCGCGGCGCCGGCGAAAATTGGCGTAAGCTCTTGCCCGCATCACGAAAAAGCCGGATTCCTTCCATCGATCAGATATGGGACGGGGAGCGTGGGGCGCTCGTCCATCGAGCTGCTGAGAGATGACGCCCTGTCGTGGTGCGGAGAACGAACTTTCGGCCTAAGTTGACATGCAACCAATTGCATTTGAGCAGGTTTTAGGGCCATTGCCGTGGCGGGGACGCCGCACCGTGCCCGCCATACGGAAATATAAATGAACATACAGACGAATCCCGCCAAGATCGAACTCACGAGCGCCAGCTTCCCGGTCATCACCGAAGCGCCGATACGTTCCAATTTCATGCCGGAAGACCGGCTACGCGAGTTGGGTGCCGGCCTTGCCAAAGGGGACGTCAAGGATCTGTTTGGTCTGGCGCCGTTCGAGTTCCAGGCCCGCATCCGCGACAGCGCCAAGCGAATCCTCGAAGTCTACCGCTCGACCAATGCCGCGCAGGCCAAGGGCGAAACCATCACCCCGGCGGCGCAATGGCTGCTCGACAACAACTACCTGGTCGAGGAGACCATCTTCCAGGTCAAGCGCGACCTGCCGCGCCGCTTCTATCGCCAGCTGCCGACGCTGAAGCTGGCCGACGGAACCACCGTGCCGCGCGCGCTGGCGCTGGCGTGGACCTATGTCGCGCATTCCGACAGCTCGGTCTCGGCCACCATGTTCAAGGCGATCGTCGAGGGCTTCCAGTCGGTCGAGCCGCTCAAGATCGGCGAGCTCTGGGCGCTGCCGTCGCTGTTGCGCTTCGTGCTGATCGAGAATCTCCGCCGCATCGCCGTGCGCGTCAACCGCACCAGGCAGATGCGCCAGATCGCCAACGAGGTCGCCGACCGGGTGCTGGCGACAGACGACAATGCCGACCGGCAGAAGATCCTGTCGCACTATGGCAGCCACGCGCAGGACACCACTTTCGCCACCCAATTGCTCTACCGCCTGCGCGACGGCTCGCAGAACGCCGGCCGGGCGCTGGAATGGCTGGAAAGCGAGCTGGAAAAGACCGGCTCCGATGCCGAGGAGATCATCATCTCCGAGCATCACACACTGTCCAGCGGCAACGTCACCACCGGCAACATCATCCGCGGCCTGCGCCTCATCAATGACGTCGACTGGACGGTCTGGTTCGAGGGCGTCAGCCGCATCGACACGCTGCTGCGCGAGAAGACCGACTTCGCCGCGCTCGACTTCTTCTCACGCGACCAGTACCGCACCGCCATCGAGGAACTGGCGCGCCGGTCGGAGCTCTCTGAATTCCGCGTCGCCGAAAAGGCGATCGAGCTTGCCGGCCATGTTTTGATCGCCGATGCCTCCGGCGCTGAGGTTCCCCAGGCCGAGGCGCCCGACACCGATGCCACGGTGCATACCGATGTCGGCTTCTTCCTCGTCGGCCCGCGCCGGCTGGAGCTGGAAAAGGCGATCGGCTATCGGCCAACCATCAGCGTCACGGTCAAGCGCGCTTTCTCCGCTACCGGCTGGCTGGGCGTCGTCGTGCCGGTCTTTGCGCTGACGGTGCTGTTGTTGGCGCTGGCCGGCAACGCGCTCGACCACCTCGGCCTGGCG
>NZ_RZOI01000196.1:0-8642 GCF_004022645.1 Mesorhizobium sp. M4A.F.Ca.ET.020.02.1.1
CGGCTTCCGCGGCTCGACCGGCCTGTTCCGCTTCCGCGCCGACGGCTCAAGCCAGCGCACGATGCCGTTCTACCGGGTCGAGAAGGGCGCGCTGAAGCTGGTCGAGAAGTCGACGGCGGGGTTTTGAACACCACTTTGTCAGTTGAGCTGCTGTAGAATTCCGGAGCTGCTGGCCAGCACCCAACGTTCGTATATCTGGAACCCTATCGCGCAGATTGCCGCGAGCGAAATCGGCACACCGAACGGCACCACGCCCTTGCGGTCGAGATGCTGGACATAGAGGCGGAACATACCTGCCGGCAGCATGAAAGGGTTCTTCACGAGCACGGCCGTGATCAGGGCACACACCAGCAAGAGAAGAGAAAAAACGACGAGACCGCTGCCGCCGATCAAAAAAGGCATAACCGCCATCAGCTTGACGTCGCCAGCGCCGACCTTGCGCAAGGTCCAGAAAGGGAAGAGCACGACAAATAGTAAAAGACCGGCAAGAGCGCTCAGGCCCATATCCCACCATGACCCGGCCGCGACTGACAGCAGTTGCAGGGAGCCCAGGCCCAGGCAAAGCAACAGCAGCACATTCTGATTGGATATCTTCTGCGTCGTGAAGTCGACCCAGGCGATCCTGACGAGCAAAGGAATGGCCAGCGCCTTGAGCAGTAGCGATGCGGCCAGCAACATGCTAGCGCTCGATGTTCTGCACGCTGGAGGACAGGAGCTTCAGGTTGTTGGCAACGGTCGGGTCGTTCGGCGCCAATTCGTAGGCCTTCAGGAAATTGGAGCGCGCATTCTGCAGCTTGCCTCGCAGCAGATAGGAATAGCCGAGATTGTTGTAATATTCGGGCGTCGCGCCAAGCAGCTTGTAGGCGCGGCTGTAGGCAAGATCGGCGAGGTCGAAACGGCGAATGCGGTCGCAGGAGGCGGCAAGACCCAGCCAGGCGACGCCGTCATTGGGCGCCAGGCGCGTGGCCTTGTAGAACAGCGCGCCGGCATTGCCGTAGTTTTCAGAGCGGAACTGCGTCTTGGCCTCGGCGACGGCCTGGTCCGAAGCATAGTAGTCGACATCGCTGACTGTCTTCAGCCCATCGAATGTATCGCCAAAGGACGTGACATCGCCCTTGGAGGGTTCGTTGGTGCGAACAACACCGTCAGTCGGGTCCGTCTGGCAGCCGGCAATCGCCATGATTAACAGGCCGGCTGCGGCCGCATTTCGCCATCTCATATATATATGTCCCCAAGGGTCGCCCCCGAATCACATTAGAATCAAAGCTCACGCATAACTAGAAGAAAATGCCCCTCATGCGGATGATCACCGGCAACATGATGACCATAAGCACCACCGGGAAGATGCATAGCCCCAGTGGGATCATCATCTTGACCGGCAAAGCGTTGGCACGCTCCTCGGCGCGCAGAATTCTCTGGCTGCGCATTTCGTCGCTATAGACGCGCAGCGCGTCGGTCAGGCTGGTGCCGAGTTCTTCCGACTGCCGGAACAGCACTGCCAGGGCCCGTGCCTCGTCGAGGCCGATGCGATCGGCCAGGTCGCGCAATGCCTCGCGTAGCGGCTTGCCGGCGCGCAGTTGCAGATTCATGATCGAAAGCTGGATGCCCAGCCATTTATGGGTTCCGGCCAGTTCGTTGCTGACACGCTCGACCGCTGCCTCCAGGCTCATGCCAGCATCGGCGCAGGTGATCATCATATCCATGAAATCGGGAAACCCGCGACGATATATCTGCATCTGAGCCTTCTCGAATCGATCAAGCGCGATGCTGGGAACGACCAGACAGGCGAGCCCGAACAGACCGGCGCCGGCAAATGCAATAAAGCTGGGCATTTGCGCGGGCAATACTCGGGACAGGAGCGTGTAGGCGACCAGAAAGCCGATCGCGACCGCCGCTATGCGCGTAAGAGTATAGATGAGGGGCGCGCTTGATTGATAGAAGCCGGCCCGAAAGAGCTTCGCCTCAAGGGCATTCGGCTCGCCGCGCTCCTTCTCAACCGTGCGGAAATAGGCGTCGATCGGCTTCTGCGCCGCGATCTTGGCCAGATGTTCCTGCCCGGCAAGCGAACGACGGTCGGCAATTCCCTCCGCCATCAGACTTTGCGCGACCAGCTTTCGCGTCTGCAACGCCGGCAAAAAGACAAGGGCGCCGAACAGGAACAATGCCACCGCCGCCAGGAAGACAGCTAGGGAAACCAGGAAGCTTATGTCCTGCGTATTCGAAAACAGGCTAATGGCTCGCTCCTGTCAGAAGTCGAAGTTGACCATGCGGTACATGATGAAGTCGCCCAGCAGTGCCCAGGCTCCAAAAAGCACAAACACAGGCAGGATGACCGGATTGTTCCAGACAGTGCCGTAATAGGATGGGGCGGCGATCTGTAGGATCAAGAACATGACGACGGGGAAAAAGGAGATGATCCACGCCGACATTCGCCCCTCGGATGAAAGCGCCCTGATCTTGAGGCGCAATTTCTGCCGCTCGCGCAGCACCATTGAAAGATTGTGCAGGATCTCGGTTAGATTGCCGCCCGTCTTGGACTGGATGGAGAGTGATACCGAAAGCAGATGAAGGCCTTCAAATCCCACGCGCTGGGAGAGTTTCCGCACGGCGTTTTCCAGACTGAGCCCGAAGGTGATCTCGTCCGCAACGATGCCGAATTCGGTGCCAAGCGGATCCGGCATCTCACGGGCCACAAGACTGATCGCCACCGGTGCTGGATGGCCGGCGCGCAGCGAGCGCACGATCATGTCGAGCGCATCCGGGAGCTGCCTGGCGAACTTCTGGATGCGCTTGTTGCGGGCGCGCCTGAGCACAAGCAGCGGCAGGACGAGGCCCACCAACAAAAATGTGATCAGCGCCGTGACGATTGAAAAACCGAAAAGTAGTGTCAGCATCAATGCGATAACCAGCCCGGCAAGCAGGAACATTGCAGCGAAAGCCAGTGGATTGCCGGTGATGCCGGATTGCGTGTAGAGCCGGTTCAATGTGACGAAGCCGAAAACAAAGTCACCCGAGTCCGTCAATCCACGTTCTCGCAACAGGCCTTGTAGGGTCTGCTCGGCCGGCGCTTCCTCGGCCAAAAGCTTGAGCCGTCGATTGATTGTGCCGACCCTGACGCGCCGCCCGGCGTAAGACAGATAGAGCGACTCGGCAGCAAGGATCACCGAGGCGGCGGCGAGCACATAGATGAAATAGAGCAGGGTCTGGCCAGTCGGCATCAGAGCGGAACCTGTGGATTGAAGGCGTCCTTTTCAAAGTGAAAGCCGAGCGTCGCCGCCTCCTGGGCAAAACGCGGCCTTACCCCGGTGGCGCGAAAATCACCGATGATCTTGCCTTCCGCAGTCACTTCCCGGCGAACAAAGTGGTAAAGTTCCTGGAGCTGCACGACGTTGCCTTCCATGCCTGTCAATTCCGAAATCGATATCACTCGCCTGCCGCCATCGGAAAGCCGTTGCGTCTGCACAATGATGTCGATCGCCGAAGCGATCTGCGCCCGGATGGATTCGTGGGTCATCGGCATGCCGGCCATGCCGACCATCTGCTCCAGGCGGGATAGCGCATCTCGCGGTGTGTTGGCATGGATGGTGGTCATGGAGCCTTCATGGCCAGTGTTCATCGCTTGCAGCATGTCGAAGGCTTCCTCGCCGCGAACCTCGCCGACGATGATGCGATCGGGCCGCATGCGCAGGGCGTTCTTCACCAGCTCGCGCTGACGAACTTCGCCCTTGCCCTCGACGTTGGGCGGGCGCGTCTCCAGCCGGCCGACATGCGGCTGCTGCAGTTGCAGTTCCGCCGCATCCTCGATGGTGATCAAGCGCTCGGCGGCAGGAATGTAGCTCGAGAGCGCATTAAGCAAGGTTGTCTTACCGCTGCCGGTGCCACCGGAAACCAGGATCGACTTGCGCGCCTGCACTGCGATCCGCAGCATGTCGACCATCGGCGGGCGGATCGAGTTGAACGCGATCAGGCGCTCGAGCGAATAAGGATGCTTGGAGAATTTGCGAATCGAAACGAGCGGACCATCCACTGAGATCGGCCGCACCGCGATATTGACGCGCGATCCGTCGTCGAGGCGGGCGTCGACCATCGGCGCGGATTCATCGACGCGCCTGCCGATTGCCGAGACGATCTTGTTGACGACCCGCAGCAGATGCGCCTCGTCGCGGAAGCGGATCTTGGTTTCCTCGAGCACGCCGCGCCGCTCGATGAAAACGCGATTGTGGGTGTTGATCAGAATGTCGGCGATCGAATCGTCCTTGAGCAAGGGCTCGATCGGCCCCAGCCCCAGCATTTCGTCAGCCGTGTCGCTGGTCAACTGATCAAGCTCGCGCGCGTTCAGCGGAATATTTCGAGCGCGGACGAATTCGCGCACGATCGGCCGTATCTCATCGAGAATCTCGTCCTTGGACGCATTTTCAAGGGCGGTCAAATTGAAGCGGTCGATGAGATGGCGGTGGAGTTCAACCTTGAGCGTCAGAAAATCATTGCCCTGGGTTTCAGCATCCGTCACCGGAACGACCGTCGCCCCATTTGAAACCGCCACTGCGGTCGTCGGCTGGAGCGCCCGCGGCTCATTCGATCCCTTGATGAAGCGGCCTAGCATTTTTAGCCCCCCGCAAACTTTTCCCAAAAGTTTCCCTCAGGTTGGAAACTAAGGGTTAACCACGAGAGGCACAAGCGCGGGGCGCGGGTGGGAGGATCGAATACTTACAACATAGTTAAGACGAGTCCCTAAAAAAATCGTTTTATTTCGCGACTGTGTACCCAGGAGCACAACTCAACTCCCACCTCACGAAACGTTTCGGCTTGCAACGTTCGAATCGCCGCCGCGGACTCCGGTAAGCCCTTACATATAAAGGCTTATGCACATACCCTAATATGATTAGGCTACCACTATGGGTGAGGCGAAATTGTGAATGAATGGTTAAAAGCGCTCAAAAAGCAAATCGAATCAATCCCTTGTCGAAATTGAATTGAGTCCCGATCAGGTATTGGAAGGTTAAGGAACTGTTAATCCCGTTTGACTCTGGTTTTTGGCGGGACTTAGATCAACTCGACGGGGGATGCTTGGGTATGGGGTTCATCCTTAGCTCGTCTCGTCGGGTTCAACCTCCAAAGGGAGAAATTGGCATGAAGAAGCTCATGACGATGGCCCGGCAGTTCCGCGACGACGACAACGGCGCTGCTATGGTCGAATATTCCATCCTGGTCGGCATCATCGCCGCAGCAGCCATTCTCGCGGTTCTCGCGATCGGTGCCTGGGTCACCGGCCGTTTCACCGGCCTCTGCACCAACCTGAACACTGGTCCGGGTACCTGCGACGCCGCCGCCGGCACCGGCAGCTGATCGTCTGTTTAATCCTCAGGCCCGGACTTCGATCCGGGCCTGAGCCTTATCGCGGCGGGCGAATTCCCGCTTTTGGGGCTTGGGGCTGATGCGTGCCAACACTTTGATCATGATTGTTCTCGCCGGCGTGTTCGGCGTTCTGGCGGTTGTGCTTGTCAACATCTGGCTGGCGAACCAGCGCAACGCATTGGCGCAGTCGGACGGAGTTAAGCGCGACACTGTTGTGGTGGCAGCGGTGGCGCTGAAGTTCGGCGACACGCTAACCGCCGAAAAGCTGCGTGAAATCGCCTGGCCCGCAGGCGCGGTCCCGGCCGGCGCTTTCAAGACAACCAAAGAGATCCTGGCCGGCGAAGGTTCGAAGCAGGCATTGCAGGCGATCGGCGCCAACGAGCCCGTTCTCGCCACCAAGATCACCGGCCCCGGCCAGCGCGCCACGCTTTCGGCGGTGCTCGGCGAGGGCATGAAAGCCGTTTCCATCAGGGTCAACGACGTGCTCGGCGTCGCCGGCTTTGTCTTCCCGGGCGACCGCGTCGATATATTGTTGACCCGCACGGTGCGCGCCGATGGCGGCGCAGACAAGAGTTTTGTCGATGTGCTGCTACAGAGCATTAAGGTGCTGGCCATCGACCAGGTTGCTGACGAAAGCAAGGAGAACCCGACGGTGGCGAAAGCCGTGACCGTCGAAGTCAGCACCAAGGACGCGCAGAAGCTGACGCTCGCCGCCGGCGCTGGGCAGTTGTCGCTGGCGCTGCGTCAGGCGGCGGCCAACAAGGGCGAGACGACCGAGCGTGTCACGCTTTCGGATCTGACCGGCGACACGCCGGACGATGTCGCCGCCAGGCAGGCCGAACTTGCCAAGCAGGCGGCGGCGGACGCCGCGGCCGCGGCCGATCGCAAACGCGCCGACGACAAGCTCGCCGGGCTGGCCAAAGCCGTCGAACGGGTGGACAACAAAATCGACGATCTGAGCAAGGTCAAGCCGGCTCCGGCTGTGGCATCTGCGCCGCAAGTGAAGGAAATTGTCAAGGAAGAGGTCAAATACGTGCAGCCGGAACCGCCGGCCCGGGCGACAATCGGTGTATTTCGAGGTATAAAACTCGAAACATACGATGTGCCGCGACAAAAATGACGCCGGCGCATTAGGATCGACACTCCGAATCAGCCGGCAGGGGGGTTAGCGTAGATGCGTGTGTACCGGAGACCACTGGCGGCCGCCGCTTTCGCCTTATCCTGCGCATTGCTGTCGCTAAGTCCCGTGGCCCATGCCGCCGACCGCCGCATCGACGTGTCGAACCCGACTATCCATCGTATCTTCGTGCCGGTATCGCAGTCGGTGACGATCCAGGTGAACTCCACCCTGGGCGATATTGTCGTGGGCGACGAGAAGATTGCTGACGCGCAGCCGATGACCGACAAGACGCTCTATGTCATCGGCAAGGGTGTCGGCACCACAACCGTCAACCTGTTTTCCGAAGACAAGCGCTCGCTGGGCACGCTCCAGGTCGAGGTCGGTCAGGATGTCAGTGACATGGCCGCGGCAATCCGCCAGGTCGCGCCTCGCGCGCGCATCGAAATCGGCTCGATCAATGGCAAGATCAGGCTGGCCGGTCATGTCAAGGATGCAGCGACCCTGGCCTCCATCGTGGACGTCGCCCAGCAATATGGCCCCGACGCAATTATCAACTCCGTGACCATCGACGACAGCCAGCAGGTGAATTTGGAAGTGCGCGTGCTGGAGGCCAAGCGCAACGCCGGCCGCGACCTCGGCGTCTCGATCAGGAGCACGAATGGTAGCGGCACGAGCCGTACGGGAACGGGCATTGCGGCCGTCGACGAAGACGACGTGGTGCTGGGACCCGGGAACCTGCTTAGCGGCCTGCTCTCGAACACCAATCCCTTCGCGGCACTAATTACCCGCGTCATCGACAGCAACATCAAGGTCGACCTGATCATCGAAGCGCTCGAGGCCAAGGGCGTGGTGCGCACGCTGGCTGAACCCAACCTCACCACCTTGTCGGGTGAGTCCGCCAGCTTCAACGCAGGCGGCGAAGTCCCCATCCGCAGCATCGGCACTGATGGCAATATCCAGATCGAATACAAGCAATTCGGCGTCAATCTGCTATTCACGCCTGTCGTCATGGATGAGAGCAAGATCCATATCAAGCTGGCGCCGGAAGTGAGCGACCTGACCGGCTTTACCACTGCTGGCGACCCGATCTTCACCAACCGCAAACTCGCGACCGTGGTCGAATTGCGCGACGGCCAGAGTTTCGCCGTCGGCGGGCTTCTCTCCAGCAAGACCACCAAGCTGCAGAACCAGGTGCCATGGCTCGGCCAGGTCCCGGTCATCGGCGCGCTGTTCCGCAACTCAAGCAACCAGAAGGAAGAAACCGAGCTGGTTGTCATCGTCACGCCGCATCTCGTACGGCCGACAAAGCCCGGCGAGCAATTGGCGACGCCGTTCGACAAGACGCGGCCGGCCAATGATCCGGAGTTCTTCATCCTCGGCCAACTCGAGGTGAACAAGGACATGATCCGCCAGTATGAAAACGGCGAAGGCGTCACCGGCCCCTATGGCCACATGCTGGATGTGAAATCGAAGGACAAGATGCTCTATGTCAAGAAATAAGCTCTTGCTCGTCGTTCTGTGTACCGGCCTGCTGACAGGTTGCGCCGCGGACTATCTCAACAACTACGACACGGTGACGCTGGCGGCCGGCGATACGCAGAAATTCAATTCGCTTCTGCAGACGGTCGACCCATACAATCCGGCCTCGAACAACACGAAAATCGAAGGCGACGGTGAGCGCGGCGTTGGCGTGATCAGAAGCTACAGAGTTCCGCCGCCACCGGCGCCGACGACGAACATGACGGTCAATGTCGGCACTTCGGGTGTGACCAACGGAGCGAATTGAGCAGAAGGATGCGGTGCGCCGGGCATTCGAGGGGCCTGGCGTGAAGGGGTAAGGGGTAGGGCCATGTTGCGAGGTATTCGCGCGTTCTGGCACGATCAGAGGGGAATAGCGCTGATCCTCGTCAGCGTGATGCTACCGGCGATCGTTGGATTTTCCCTCCTTGCGATCGACGCCAGCCGGGTCAACAATCTGCACAATGATTTGCAGAAGGCGGCGGACGCGTTTGCACTGGCAGGCGCTGCCGAACTGGATGGATCAAGCGGTTCCTGGGCGCGAGCCGAACGCGCCATGGCTACTTTGGTCGATAATGAAAGCAATTTCTCGACAGTTGGGCCGAATGGCAGGTTTACCCTGACTTCCGGTCAACCTGGCGGCACATTG
>NZ_RZOI01000197.1:0-8638 GCF_004022645.1 Mesorhizobium sp. M4A.F.Ca.ET.020.02.1.1
GCTTCGGCACCACGCCCGGCGCGGTGGCGCACTGGCCGGGCGGGCTTTGCCTCGCCTTTCCCGGAAAGAACTGCGTCAACGGCCGGATCGTCATGGACGTGGGCGACATGAACCTTACGTTCAAGACGACGCTCACCAGCCGCATCGACTTCACCATCGAGGACGACTTCGTCACCGCCATCAACGGCGACGGCGTCGATGCCATCCATTTTCGCGAATACATGGAAGCCTGGAACGACCGCAACGCCTACGGCATGAGCCATGTCGGCTGGGGTATGCATCCGCGCGCCCGCTGGGTCTCGGCCGCCATGTACGACAAGCGTGACATGCAGGCGGTGGAGTTCCGCGCGCTGGCGGGATCGTTCCTGTGGTCTACAGGCGCCAACCAGTATGCCGGCCGCTATACGCTCGGTCATTTCGACCTGCCGATGCGCAACTGCACGATAACTCTGGACGGGAACGTCGTCGTCAAGGACGGCCTCCTGCAAGGCGAACTGGCGTCCTGACGCCCCTCGGAGAAGACCATGAGCGACATTGCCGATTACTACGACCTCTCCCGCATCCGCCCGCAGGTGCAAGCCAAGCTGCGGCTGGTCAACGAGCTTGGCCGCGATAAATTCGCGTCGCGCGCCAAGGGGATCGACGATGACGCCTCCTTCCCGGTCGAGAACTACAAGGATTTGGCGGCTGAAGGCTTTCTCGGGCTCTGCATCCCGGAGGAATTCGGTGGCTGGGGCTTCTCGATGTTCGAGTATGCCATGGTCGGCGCCGAGATCGGCAAATACTGCGGCGCCACCGCACTGACCTTCAACATGCACAACTCGTCCATGGCTTGGTCGCGCTTCATGTTCGATATGCCGAACCTGACGCCCCAGGAGAAGGCGGCATTCGCGCCGCTGCGCGAGCGCCAGTTCCGCCGCGCCATCGCCGAAAAGGCGATCTATTCGCAGCCGATCTCCGAGGGTGGCCAGAACTGGACCTCGAAGCCGAACCAGACGCAGTGCCGCAAGGTCGACGGCGGCTGGAAGATCAACGGCTTCAAGAAATTCGCCTCGCTGGCCGGCTATTGCGACTACTACACCATCGTTTGCACCGAGGTGTTCGAGGGTCGGGAGCCGCGCCACGAGGACACCATGCTGTTCGTCGTCCACAAGGATGCGCCGGGCCTCAGCGTCAAGGGCGACTGGGATCCGCTCGGCATGCGCGGCACCAACAGCCGCGACCTCATCCTGAAGGACGTCTTCGTCACCGAATTGGACCTCTTGATGCCGCGGGGCATCTTCGGCAAGACACTGCCCAACTGGCCTCACATGATGGTGACCCTTTCGCCCACCTATATGGGTATCGCGCAGGGCGCCTTCGACTTCATGGTCGACTATCTCAAGGGCAAGGTGCCCGGCCAGCCACCGATAGATCGGCGCATGTATGCGACCAAGCGTATCGCAGTGGGCAAGATGTACGCCCGGCTGGCGAACATGCGCGCGCTGTGGTGGCAGGCTTTCGGCGAGTCGAAAGGCTTTCCGACCAAGGGCGAGGTGCTGCGCATGTACGCCGCGCAATACAACGTCATGGAAGGCGCGGCCGAGATGACGTCGATGGCCATCCGCACCTGCGGCGGCCAGTCGATGCTGAAATCGCTGCCGCTGGAGCGGATGTACCGAGACAGCCGTTGCGGCGCGCTGATGCTGCCCTTCACATCCGAGATCATGGAGGACTACCTCTCGGTGCTGGCGCTCTACGAGATGGACGAGATCGACTCCGCCCCTGGCGATGAAGGCGGCGCCCGTATGTCGCTGTGGCGCGGCGAGCACGGCGCCGCGCGGTCGGCCCGGTAGACGCCAATGGCGCGCGAAACGGTCGAGGTCGTCGGCGTCTCAGCCGCCTCGCCGGAGGCGGTGTGGTCCGTCGTTTCGGATTTCTGCGGACAATGGCACCCGGCCATCGCCACCATCCACGCCGAGCACGACGCACGCGGCACGCTGGTTCGCGCCTTTACCGCCCATGGGGAGGGTACCGTCTATCGCGAGCAACTCACCTGGCTGAGCGACAGCGACCACACGCTTGCCTACACACATCTCGAAGGCATTGCCGGTGCGCAATCCTATGACGGCCGCATTGCCATTGGCGCCGGCGATCATGGCGGCAGCACGCTGCGCTGGAGCGCGCGGGTCGAAGCCGCGTCGCCGCGTCTGCAGGCGATTTGCGAGGGCACGAAGGCGATCTTCGAAGCGGGCATCGCCGCCCTGTCGGAGACAACGCTCGCTACCGACGCGGCGGAGCAGCCAAGGCCCCTGCCCGCCTCTGCCGCCACGCGGGACATAGTCATCGATGGCGAGCCTCGCCTCGCGCTAACGACGACGGATAGCGACGGGCCGCTCTGCCTGTTCCTGCACGGCATCGGCGGCTCGCGCGGCAACTGGCTGCCGCAACTCGCGGCCGCAGGCGGCGTTATGCGCGCGGCGGCACTCGACTTGCGCGGCTACGGCGACAGCGCGCTCGGGCGAATGCAGTCGACCGTAGGGGACTACTGCGACGACATCCTGCGCGTGAAGGAAGAACTTGGCGCCGATCGGCTGGTGCTGGTCGGCCTCTCCCTGGGCTCGTGGATCGCCACCTCCTTCGCCATGCGCCACCCGGAGATGCTGGCGGGGCTGGTCCTTTCGGGTGGCTGCACCGGCATGTCGGAGGCAAGCCTCGAGGAGCGTGAGACCTTCCGTGTCAGCCGCAAGGTGCCGCTGGATGCCGGCCAGACGCCGGCCGATTTCGCTCCCGCGGTGGTGGAAGTGC
Source organism: Mesorhizobium sp. M4A.F.Ca.ET.020.02.1.1 (assembly GCF_004022645.1). Taxonomy (NCBI): domain Bacteria; kingdom Pseudomonadati; phylum Pseudomonadota; class Alphaproteobacteria; order Hyphomicrobiales; family Phyllobacteriaceae; genus Mesorhizobium; species Mesorhizobium sp. M4A.F.Ca.ET.020.02.1.1. The sequence continues at coordinate 2,788 of NZ_RZOI01000197.1, forward strand.
TGGCGGGGCCGAACGCCTCCGACGCGGTGAAGGAACAGCTCTTCCGGTCGATGGCGGCGATCCCGTCCGCCACCTATCGCGACGCGCTCGTCTGCTTCACCAATCCCTCCGAGCGTTTCGATTTCTCGCGCCTGACCATGCCGGTGTTGATGATGACGGGCGAGCACGACCGGCTGGCGTCGCCATCGGAGATCCGCGGCGTTGCCGGACGAATACTCGACCAGGCCTTCCGGCCAGACATCCGCTACGAGACCATCGCGGATGCCGGCCATGTCTGCAATGTCGAGCAGCCCGCGGCCTACAACCGCATCTTGCTGGATTTCCTGAGGAAACTACCGCGATGACCGCCTTGTCCCGCCGACAGCAAAACAAGATCGAGCGCGAGCGGCGCATCCTGGAAGCCGCGCTGAAGGTCTTTTCCGAAATGGGCTATTCCGGCGCCAACATGGATGCCGTCGCTCTTGAGGCGAACTTGTCGAAGCCAACGCTTTACCAGTACTTCCAGTCCAAGGAGGCGCTGTTCTCGGCCATGATGCTTGGCGAGCGCGACCAGATGCTGGCGGTCTTCGAACATCCTTCCGATCGCGGCATGGTGGCGGACCTGCTGGAATTCTCATGGGACTACGCCGACACCGTGCTGCGTCCGGACCTCCTGTCGCTGGCAAGGCTCATCATCGGCGAGGTGCAACGCTTTCCGGAGATCGGCCGCGCCTATCAGGAGGTGGGGCCGGACCGCCTGCTGCGCGGCATCATGGATTATCTGGAAGGCCAGCGACGCGCCGGCCGGCTGGCCTTCGACGACGCCGAACTCGCCGCGCAGGATCTATGGGGCCTGATCCTGTCGGCGCCGCGCACGCAGGCCCTCTACATGCCGGACCACTCGCCCTCGCGCGCCGAGATCGCTCGTTATCTGCACAACGGCCTCAAGGTATTCCTCAAGGCCTATTCGACACAACCCGAGACCGATCTCGCCGAACTCGCACGACTTATCGGCGCCCATTCCCTCAATCAGGTGCAACATGACGCTTGACGATTACCTGGCCGACCAGGCCAGCCGCTTTGCCACGGTCGCGATGACCGATACCAACGGGCTGCTGCGCGGGCAGATGGTCTCGGCCAACAGCCTCAAGGGCATTGCCAAGAACGGCATGGGCATGGCCCCCGCGCAACTGGCGCTGGACCCGACCGATGCGATGCTCATCATTCCTGGCGTCAATGACGATAAGGGTGATTTCCACGATGACCCGTTGCAGCTCGATCCCGGTTCCGCCCGCCGCCTGCCGTGGTCGAAGGCCGGGCATGACCTGCTGGTGCTGTCGAACTACACCGGCGCTTCAGCGCAGATATGCCCCCGCGCGATCCTGAAATCCGTTCTTGCCCGTGCCGGCGAAGCGGGGCTGGTGCCGAAATACGGAATGGAGCTGGAATACACGCTGTTCGACGAGACGCCGGAGAGCGCGAAGGCCAAGGGCTACCGCAATCTGAAAACCGCGACGGCGCATGCAAGCCACGACCTGATCCTTTACCAGGTCGTCCAGACCGAGTGGTACGAGGCCGTGGCCGCCATGTGCGAGCCGCTGAGGATCGACCTCGCCAAGATGCACGAGGAGATCGGCGCTGGTTTCATGGAGGCTTGCATCGGCGCCGGCGAAGGCCTGGAGCCGGCCGACCAGCTGGTTCTCCTGAAGAACTTCATCCGCGCGCTGGCGCTGCGGCAGGGCCGGTCGGTCACCTTCATGCCGCGCTGGAACGAAAAGGCGGATAGCCAGTCGATCCACCTGCACATCAGCCTGAAGGACAAGACAGGCAGATCGCTGTTCTGGGACGCGAAGGAGAAGAACGGCGTCAGCCGCACTTTCCGCCACTTCCTCGGCGGCCTGCAGGCCTATGTCGGCGACACGACGCTGGTCTTCCAGCCGACGGTGAACAGCTACCGGCGTTTCGCCCCCGGCACCTTCGCGCCACCCGGCCTGACATGGGGTTTCGAAAACCGCACCACCTGCTTTCGCCTCGTCGGTCACGACGCGGGGTCCCTGCGGGTGGAAAATCGCCTGCCCGGCGCAGACTCCAATCCCTACCTCTCCGCCGCCGCAACCATCGCGGCCGGGGTTGCTGGCGTCATCGGTGAGATCGAGCCTAATCCCGAAACCATCGGCTCGGGTTATGCGCAGCAACCCGCCCGCGACTTCGCCCGCTCGATGCCGGAGGCGATCGACCGGCTGCGCGGCTCCGCCTTCGCCAAGGACTGGCTGGGCGCACGCTTTGTCGAGGCGTTCACGGCCACCCGCGAAAGCCAGCACAACGAGTTCCGCCGCAAGGTTCCGGACGTCGAACTGGAACGCTTCTTCGACCTGGGGTGAATGACCATGGATACCGATCTGCGCGCCCGTTTCATCGAAGGCATGAGCCGCGTGGCCGCCGCCGTCACCGTGGTGACCACGGACGGCGAGGCAGGTCGTTTCGGTGTGACCGTTTCATCGATGACGTCAGTGTCCGCCGATACCAGCCGGCCTTCATTGCTGATCAGCGTCCATCACCTCAGCCCGGCATGCGAGGCGATCAAGAAGAACAGGCGGTTCTGCGCCAATGTGCTCAGCGGGAACCAGAGTTTCGTCTCGGATCTCTTCTCCGGCCGCCTCCAGCATTTGAACCAGGACCGGTTCGACGCGATCGCCTGGCATCCCGGCGTGACTGGCGCGCCGATCATCGATGGCGCCGTCGTTTCCCTCGACTGCGAACTCAAGACGGCGCTGATGTGGGGAACCCATTTCCTCTTTATCGGCGAGGCCGGGACCATCGACCTTTCGGCGCAGCGCTCGCCGCTGGTCTATGGCAATCGCGGCTATCGGCGCGCCATCCCGATCGCGCCGGATGACCATCGGCCGCCACACCCGGAGAACCATCTCAGCATCGGCTTCTTCATCACGCTTGGACCGCAATTCGTGCCGGGCCTCGTCGCCGGCTTCGCCAGCCAGCAGCCGGATGTCGACATCCGCCTTCTGGAAGCCGACCATGACGATCTCATCGAGCAGATGCGCGCCGGCAGGATTGAGGCAGCGATCACTTTCGGGGCGGTGAACGAACCTGACCTCGATGCCGAACTGGTCTGCCCTCCGGCTCCGCATGTGCTGTTGAACGCCACCCACGCGCTGGCCGGCAGATCCAGTCTGCGGCTCAGCGATTTGGCTGATCTGCCCATGATCCTGCTGGATTATCCCTCGGTGCGCTCGGCCACGGACAGCCTGTTCAAGCGCGGCGGGCTGCAGCCGCACATCCGCTTCCAGTCGCCTTCCTTCGCCATGGTGCGCGGCCTGGTCGCGCAGGGTCTTGGGTATTCGATCGTCCCTCAAGCGCCGCAGGCCAGGACCGCGCCCGACGGCAAGGAGATCCTCGCCATACCGCTGGACGAGGACTTCCCGGAAGGGGCGGTCGTGGCGATCACGCCACGCGGCAACGGCCGCAGCGAATGGGTCGGGCAGTTTCTGGCCAAATGCCGGGGGTCCTTCGGGCATGCCGCCAACGGAGAGTGATGACGGCCGGACGAAACGGCCGAGCGGACAGGACACAGACACCAACAAACAATGGACCGGTCAATCGGCCATGGGGAACAGAGAGGGAGAACGACAGAAATGAGTACCGCAGGAAGCAATCAACTTCGCAGGAATTCGCTGGGCCTGATCGCCGTGACCTTCATGGTGATCTCGGCGGCGGCTCCCCTGACAGGCGTAGCCGGCGCGATGCCGCTGGCGTTCATGCTTGGCAACGGCGCCGGCATTCCAGCGACCTTCATTTTCGTGACGCTGGTGATGCTCGCCTTTTCGGCCGGCTACGTGGCCATGTCGCGGCATGTCACCAATGCCGGCGCCTTCTACGCCTATGCCGCGCGCGGTCTCGGCGGGCGCTCCGCCGGCGCCGTGGCGGTCGTCGCGCTGGTCGCTTACAACGCCATGCAGTTCGGACTGATTGGTCTGCTGGGCGGCATCGCCTCCGGTGTCTTCAGCGAGCTCGGGCTGGTCCTGCCCTGGTGGGGATGGAGCCTGATCGCCGTCGTCCTGGTCGCCATTTTGGGCTACCGTCAGGTTGATCTGTCGGCAAAGGTCCTGGTCGTTGCCGTCGCGCTCGAATATCTGATTGTCCTGATTGTCGACTTTGCAATTCTCGGCAAGGGCGGCGCCAATGGGTTGGCGCTGAATATCTTCGACCCGAATGCGATGTTTTCGGGTTCGCTGACCGCTGCGATCCTTTTTTGCCTGGGCTCCTTCATCGGCTTCGAGGCAACCACGATCTATGCCGAGGAAGCCCGAGACCCGGAAAGCACCATTCCGCGCGCCACTTATCTTTCGGTGCTGATGATCGGCATATTCTTCGTGTTCACCACCTGGCTGATGATCGTTGGCATAGGTGCCGACAAACTGGTCCCGACCATCCAGGGCTATGGCGATCCTTCAGCGCTCTTCTTCGATCTGGCCGGGCGCTATGTCGGCGGGCCGATACCGACGATTGCCGGCATCTTGCTCGTATCGAGCCTCTTTGCCGCGTTGTCGGCCTTCCACAACTACATCGCCCGATACAGCTACGTGGCAGGACGCGAAGGCCTGTTGCCCGCCGCCTTCGGGCGCACCCATGCAGATCACCAGAGCCCCCACATCGGTTCGGTCGTGCAGACGATCGGCGCCCTGATCGTGCTGGCGATCTTTGCCGGCCTCGGGCTCGATCCGGTGCTCAACATGTTCACCTGGATCAGCCAGGTCGGCACGCTCGGCGTGCTCGGCATGATGACCGTCACCTCGCTTTCGGTGATCGTCTTCTTCCGCAACAAGCAGGCTGGCGCGCCGGCGCTGTCGACTGTGGTCCTGCCTGCCTTGTCGGGGCTGATCATGGCGGCCCTGTTCGTCTACATCTTCCTGCATTTTGGCGACCTCACCGGCACCACCGGCGGCGCGCTCGGGCTCATCCTGCCGGCATTGATCCCGGCCGCCGCCGTGGTCGGATATGGGCTGTCGCTGCGACTGGAGAGGGCAGATCCGGCCCGCTTCGCCCGCATGGGTGAAAATCAGGCCTGATATTGCCTATGCGGAAGCGTGCGTGGTCGCGCTTCCGCCAGCAAACGGAAGTGATATCAGCGCCAAACATTTTAAGCTTTAAACAACTGGACTCCTGTGCCACCGTCGGCTGGTCGTTTCCATTGCACATTTCACGACGGGTGGAGGTTTGCGAATGCTTGGTCGGTCTGCACATGTCGATACGTTCGCGCGTGACAATCTTCCGCCCGGCGATCAATGGCCGGACCTTCCGCTCGATGGGTTCGACTATCCGGAGCATCTGAATGCCGCGGTCGAGCTTACCGATCGGCAGGTCGAGCGCGGCTTCGGTGATCATGTCGCGCTGATCGGCAACGGTCGCCGCAGGACCTACAAGGAACTGTCCGACTGGACCAACCGCCTGGCGCACGCGCTCGTAGAGAACTACGGCCTGCGGCCGGGCAACCGCGTACTGATCCGCTCAGCCAACAACCCGGCAATGGTGGCGTGCTGGCTGGCCGCCACCAAGGCAGGCGCGGTCGTGGTCAACACCATGCCGATGCTGCGATCAGGCGAACTGTCACAGATCGTGGACAAGGCCGAGATCACGCTTGCGTTATGCGATACGCGGCTGATGGACGAGATGGTGGCTTGCGCCAAGGACAGCCGCTTCCTCAAGCAGGTCGTCGGCTTCGATGGCACGGCCAATCACGACGCAGAACTCGACCGCGCGGCGCTCGACAAGCCGGTCGTCTTCGATGCGGTGGAGACCGGCCGCGACGACGTGGCCCTGCTTGGGTTCACCTCGGGCACCACCGGCTCGCCGAAGG
>NZ_RZOI01000198.1:0-8626 GCF_004022645.1 Mesorhizobium sp. M4A.F.Ca.ET.020.02.1.1
GTCAGGGGCCGAAACAGCCGGCGCGTCAGTGGCGCCGGGGGCGAGGCGGTGCGCAAGGTCCACAGTGTCAGCGGTATTGGTCATGGTCACCGACTATCTTTCCAGCCTGCAAAAATCCAGCCGAGCGGCAGCACGCAATCGTGAAGCCGCCGGCATCAGTATCCGAGCGCAAGTCCGTCCTTGCGTGGGTCAGACGCGCCGGTCAGCGTTCCCTTTTCCCAGTCGATCAGCACCGCCTGCCCGCCGCCCAGCGGATGATCCGGCTCCACCACCTGGTGGCCGCGCCGGCGCAGGCCTGCAACCGCGTCGACCGGCACGCTGCGCTCCGCCTCCGCCACGCCGCTGTTGTAGAAGACTCGCGGCGCATCCAGCGCCTGCTGCGGGTCCATGCCGAAGTCGATCATGTTGGTCAGCAGGTGAACGTGGCCGAAAGGCTGGTAGCCGCCGCCCATGACGCCGAACGGCATCATCGCGCGGCCGTCCTTGGTCATCATGCCCGGCATGATGGTGTGCATCGGCCGCTTGCCGGGCGCTATGGCATTCGGGTGCTTCGGATCGAGGCGGAAGCTGGTGCCCCTGTTCTGCAGCACGACGCCGCTCTTCGGGCTGACGACACCGCTGCCGAAGGAATAGTAGGTGGAGTTGATGAAGCTCACCGCATTCAAGTCGCGGTCGACGACGGAAATGTAGACCGTGTCGCTGCCCGGCAGGTCGAGGCGCGGCAATTCGGTCATGGCACGCTCGCGGTCGATCGCGGCGCGCAGCCGGTCGGCGTAAGCGCTGGACAAAAGCTCCTTCACCGGGACGGCGACATGATCCTGGTCGCCGAGAAACGTGTCGCGGTCGCGGTAGGCCAGCCGCCCGGCCTCGATCTCCAGATGCAGGCGTTCGGCGCCATTGGGGTCGAGTTCACCGAGTTTGAAGCCGGACAGCACGTTCAGCATCAGAAGCGCGGTCAGGCCCTGATTGTTCGGCGGCATCTGATGGATGCCGTAGCCCTTGTAGGAGATGCCAACCGGGGCCTTGTAGTCGCCCTTGGTCGAAGCGAAATCGTCGAGCGTGTGCAGCCCGCCGAGCTGGCGCAAGCGACCGACGATGTCCTCGGCCACCGCGCCTTCGTAGAAGCCAGCGCGGCCTTTCCTGGCGATGATGCGCAGCGTTTCGGCAAGCTCCGGCTGGCGATGGACGTCGCCGGCCTTGGGCGGCTGGCCGCCGGGCAGGAAGATGCGCGCCGCCACCTCGTCGGCCGACAGGTCGGTTTCGGGATCCTCCCAGTCGAAGGCGACGCGGTCGTGCACGACGTAGCCATTTTCCGCGTAGTGGATGGCGGGCGCCAATGCGTCGGCAATGCCCTTGCAGCCATGGTCTTCCAGCAGCCGGCACCAGGCATCGACCGCGCCCGGTACAGTGACCGCGTGGGGACCCTGCTTCGGAAGCTCGCTGAAGCCGTTCTCCAGATACCAGTCGACGGTTGCGGCGGCAGGCGCACGCCCCGAACCGTTGAAGGCCAGCACCTTGCCTTGCCCTTTCGGGCAGAAGAGGACAAAGCAGTCGCCGCCGATGCCGGTCGATTGCGGCTCGACCACCGCCTGCACGGCTGCGGCGCAGACGGCGGCATCCATCGCATTGCCGCCGGCACGCAGCATCTCGATGGCGGCAAGCGTGGCCAGCGGATGCGAGGTCGCGGCCATCGCTTCGGTGGCGCGGGCGGGCGAGCGGCCGGGGAATTGGAAATCACGCATGCTGTTTACGGTATCCCTGCATTCAACGTCCGCGGCCGAAAAGTTGAGCGGCGGACAACAAGACGATCGATAGCACAATCAGGCAAGTCGAAATGGCGGCAATGGTGGGGTCGATCTGGTCGCGCAGAGCATTGAACATGCGGCGCGTCAGCGTCGTGGTTTCGCCGCCGGAAATGAACAGCGACACCACCACCTCGTCGAAGGAGGTGATGAAGGCAAACAGCGCGCCCGAGACGATCGAGAAACGGATTTGCGGCATCGTCACCTGGCGGAAGGCGGAAAAGCGGTTGGCACCCAGGCTGCGCGCCACCTTCTCCTGGTTCATGTCGTAAGACCGCAGGCCGGAAAGCACGGTCAGCACCACCAGCGGCAAGGCCTGCACGGTGTGCGCGATGACAAGGCCGGTCAGCGTGTTGTTGAGGCCGATGCGGGCATAGAGGAAGAAGGTGCCGATGCCGATGAGGATGACCGGGATGATCAGCGAAGCGGTGAGCAGTGCATTGATGGCGCCGGTCATTCGCAGCGTGCCGATGTTGATGGCGTAGGCTGCGGCTGTGCCGAGTGGCGTAGCCACGAGCATCGTCATCACCGCGACCTTGACCGACACGATGGTGGCATCGCGCCATTCCACCGATCCGAAATAGCTCTCGTACCAGCGCAGCGACCATTCCTGGGGCGGGAACTGCAGCAGCGTCGAGTCGGAAAAGGACATGATGACGATGATGACCGACGGCGCGATCAGGAACAGCAGGACGAGAGCGCCAAGACCATAGAGCCAGAGCCGTTGCCGGTGCGAGATGGGCAGGGCATTTTCCATGCTCATCGCGAGCTCCAGACGCCGGTGGCGCCTGCGCCGAGCAGCCACTGGAACAGGCCGAGCAGGGCGAGCGTTACGGCCAGCAGCACGACGCCGAGCGCGGCCCCCGCGCCCCAGTTGGAATAGAGGCTGGTGGTCTGCTCCATGCGCATCGCCCACATGATGACCTTGCCGCCGCCCATCAGCGCCGGCGTGACGAAAAAGCCGAGGCAGAGCACGAAGACGATGACCACGCCGGAGGCGAGGCCGGGCAGCGACAGCGGGAAGAATATCTGCCGGAAGGTGGCGGCCGGGCTGGCGCCGAGATTCATGCCTGCGCGCAGGCAATCGGTGTCGATCGTCTTCATCGAGGCGTAGAGCGGCAGCACTAGGAACGGCAGCATGATGTGGGTCATGCCGATAATGACGCCGGCGAAATTGTTGGCGAGCGGCAGCGGCTGGCTGATGACGCCGAGATCGATCAGCCAGCTGTTGATCAGGCCCTTGCGCTGCAGGATGACCAGCCAGGCATAGGTGCGCACCAGCACCGAGGTCCAGAACGGCAGGATGACCAGGATCAGGCAGATCGAGGCCGCGCGGCGCGGCAGTTGCGACAGCATGTAGGCCAGCGGATAGCCGAGCACGACGCAGGCGCCGGTGACGGCGAAGGCGACCTTGAAGGTGGTGAGGAAGGTCTTGATGTAGGAGGGCTGCTGGAAGAAGCGCGCGTAGTTCGAAGCGCTCAGCGCGCCGGTCTCGTCGAACAGCGACAGCCAGAACAGCCAGCCGATCGGCACGATGATGACGGCGAAGACGAGCAGCAGGCCGGGCGACAGCAGCGCCAGCAGCCCGAAGGATTCGCGGCGCGCATCGGCATGCAACGCATCGGCGTTGAGCGTCGGGGCGCTGGCATGGGGGAGTATGGCGGATTGCATGCTCATCAGTCCGCCGCCACCAGCACCACATCATCGGCATCGATACCGAGATTGACCGGTTCGCCGGGCCTTGGCAGCTTTGCCAGCACGTCACTGCGGCAATAGTCGCGCAGCGTCACCTGACGCCCATCTCGCAGCGTGGCATAGCAGGCGAAACTGTCGCCCTGGTAGATGACGTCGCCGACCGTCGCCGGGATCACGTTGACGCTGCCCGCCGGCGGAGCGTCGGCGACGAGGCGCAGCTTTTCCGGCCGCACCACCATCAAATGGCAGCCGGCGGCTGGCGCCGCAGACGTCATGCGGATCTTCCTGTCCTCATACCAGACGCTGCCGTTGCGGCTTTCGACCGGGATGAAGTTGGAATCGCCGATGAAGCCGGCGACGAAGCGCGTTTTGGGCGCGGCGTAGAGCACTTCCGGCCGGTCGATCTGCTCGATGCAGCCGGCATTCATGACGGCGATGCGATCCGACATGGTGATCGCCTCGCGCTGGTCGTGGGTGACGTAGACGGTCGTCATGCCCAGCCGGCGATGCAGATTGCGCAATTCGATCTGCATGTGTTCGCGCAGGCTCTTGTCCAGGGCCGAAAGCGGCTCGTCCATCAGCACGATGCGCGGTTCGAAGACGATGGCGCGGGCCAGCGCCACGCGCTGCCGCTGGCCGCCGGAAAGCTGGTCGACGCGGCGCTCGCCGAGCCCTTTCAACTGCACGAGGTCCAGCGCCTTTTCGACGCGCTCGGCCGTCTCCGACGCCGAGACGCGGCGCTGCTTCAACGGAAACGCGATGTTGTGGAAGACATTCATATGCGGGAACAGCGCATAGTTCTGAAACACCATTCCGATGTTGCGCCGGTGCGGCGGCATGGCGATGATCTCCTCGCCCCCGACCTTGATGCTGCCGGCATTCGCCCTGACGAAGCCCGCCAGGATCATCAGCAGCGTCGTCTTTCCCGAGCCCGACGGGCCAAGCAGCGTCAGGAATTCGCCGGCGGCGACATCGAGCGAAAGATCGCGCAGCACCGAGACGCCGCCGAACCTCTTCTCGATGCCGCTGATGCCGATTGGAAGCGCGGTCGGCGCGATGGACAAAAGCATCTCCCTGGACTCCGGATCATTCATGGCGGGACGGAGCTGGGCAGCGCCTGGACGCTGCCCCGACCGGTGCCACCCTGTCTATTGCTGGATCAGGTTGTCGAACTTCTCGGTCGCCTCCACGAGGGTGTCGCGCCAGAACTCGGGATCCTGCAGCACCTGCTTCTTGACGTTGTCCGGCGCCGAGTTGATGTCCTTGATCCGCTCCGGCGGGATCTTGCCGGTCTCGAAGGCCTTCTCGTTCGCCGGGCCGTTGTCGACATAGAGCGGCAGGTTGGCCTGAAGGTCGGGGCTGACAAACTTGGCCAGCGCCTTCATGGCGAGGTCCTTGTTCTTCGAGCCCTTGGGGATGACCATGCAGTCGGCGGTCAGAACGCCTTGGTCGAAGGAGAAGCTGACCGGCGCGCCTTCCTTCCGCAAGGTGCCGGCGCGGCCGTTCCAGATGCTTGCCATGTCGACCTCGCCGTCCTTGACGAGCTGCATGGCCTGCGCGCCGGAGGTCCACCAGGCGTCGACATGACCGCGGATCTTGTCGACGGACTGCAGCGCACCGTCGATGTCGACCGGATAGACCTTGTCGATCGGGATGCCCTTGGCAAGGGCGGCGACGCTCAGCGTTTCCGTCGCCTGGCTGCCTGAGAGCGCGCGGCGGCCCGGGAATTTCTCGACATCCCAGAAATCGGCCCAGGTCTTCGGCCCCTTGTCGCCGAAAACGTCGGTCCGGTAGATCAGCACGACCGAGGTGTAGGAGATGCCGACCCAGTCGTCATGGACGAGCTTGGGATTGATGCCGCTTCTGTCGATGACGCTGTAGTCGAGTTTCTCGAACAGGCCTTCCTTGGAGCCGCGCGCGCATTCGTCGGCGCCGAGCTCGGTGATGTCCCATTTGACGGCATTGCCGGTGACCTGCAGGCGCACGTCGTCGAGGCCGTTGGTGGTGTCCTGCTTGATGGTGATGCCGAGTTCCTTGGCCGTGGGATCGAAGAAGGCCTTGGTCTCCGCCTCCTGATAGGTGCCGCCCCAGGAGGCGGCGGTAATGGTGTCGGCGGCCGATGCCGGGACGGCGACCGAGGCCAGCAGCCCCGCGACCGCAAGGCTCTGAATGCAACGCAGCTTCGTCATTTTCGCTTCTCCAACCGGTGTTCCCATTATCGTTGATTTGGTATGCTAATTTGTATACAATTTTGAGTGTAATTCGTCGGAAGCCGATGTCAACACGCGCCAAGCAATTTATGGTGACGAAAGACGGAGGCGAGAGCCGGAGTGCTTGCCGTTCTCGAAACGGTCCTGTTTCAAGCAAGCGCTAAAAGGCCCTAAACTGCGAAACCACGACAGACCGTTGGAGGCGGGACGCTTGAGCAAGGAAAGAAAGAACACGCTGCGCGATTCGGTGTTCGAGAAGCTGAAGGCGCTGATCATCACCGGCCAGATCCCGCCCGGCTCCCGCGTCACGGAGACCGACATGGCCGAGCGCCTAAAGGTCAGCCGCACGCCGGTGCGCGAGGCCTTCAACCGGCTGGAGCGTGACGGCCTGATGATCGGCCGCCCGCGCCAGGGCTATGTCGTGGCGGAGTTCAACCTGACCATGTTCCGCGAGGCCTTCGACATCCGCGAATTGCTCGACGGGCGCGCGACCGAACTGGCGGCGGCCACCGCCACCGCCGCCGACAAGACGAGGCTGCGCGCGATTCTTGCCGAATGCGAGCGGCTGGCCGCGATCCCCGACCGCGGCACCAGGGAGCAGTTCGAGGAATTGCAGGTCGGCATCGATTTGCACCGCGTGATTGCCGAAATCGGCGGCAACGAAATGCTGCACGGCATGCTCTGCGTCATACTCGACAAATGCCAGCAATATGTGTGGACAGAGCTCCTGTGGCTGGACGAGTGGAAGGTCACCCGCGAGGAACATACCGGCATCGTCGAAGCGATTTGCGCCGGCGACGTGGCCCTGGCGGGCGATCGCGCCCGCGCCCATGTGCGTGGGTCGCGTGAGAACATCCTGCGCCTGCTACAGGCCAAGTCCGACTATCAGGGTTTTTTCGCCAAGGCGTCGTGAGCCAAGCGGTCAATTGGTAAGCAAAGGGCAATTGGCGCCACGCCGCAGCCTGATGTGCGCCACGTCGCCGACGCTGAATTGAAAACCGTCAGCGCGGCGCGGAGCATCGATGATGATGGATGTCCCCTGCCCCAGTTCGGCGTGGAGGCGCAGCGTGCGGCCATGAAAGACAACGCCGCTTACCCGCGCCGGCGCGGTGCCATCGGCGGCCTCGGTGGTCGCCAAAAGGTCCTCAGGACGCACGCCGATGGTGCGTGTGTCTCCGGCGGCCGGCGCCTCGCCGGTGTCGGATACAGCTTCCAACGCCAGCTCGCCAGCCGCAAAGCGCAGGCGCTCGCCATCGCGGCCGACGAAGCGCGACTGCAGGAGGTTCATGGTGCCGATGAAGGAGGCGACGAACTTCGTCGCAGGGCGGTCGTAGAGAATCGCCGGCGGCGCGATCTGCTCGATGAGGCCCTTGTTCATGACGACGATGCGGTCGGAGATCGACAGCGCCTCGGTCTGGTCATGGGTGACCATGACGAAGGTGGTGCCGAGGCGGGATTGCAGCCGCTTCAGCTCGACCTGCATCTGCTCGCGCAGATGCGCGTCAAGCGCCGACAGCGGCTCGTCGAGCAACAGAACGCGCGGCTGGCAGACGATGGCGCGGGCAAGCGCGACGCGCTGGCGCTGGCCGCCGGAGAGTTCGAAAACGCGGGCGCCGAGCTTGTCGGCAAGGCCGACCATGTCGAGCGCCTCGCCGACGCGTTTCGCCTGCTCGGCGCCGGACAGCCCGCGTAGCGACAGGCCGAAGCCGACATTCTCTGCGACGTCCATGTGCGGGAAGAGCGCATAGTCCTGGAAGACGGTATTGACCGGGCGATCGAAGGGCCTCAGGCCCGTTATGTCGCGGCCCTCAAGCAGAACATTGCCGCTGGTCGGGCTCTCGAAACCGGCAATGACGCGCAGGCTGGTGGTCTTGCCGCAACCGGACGGGCCGAGCAGGGTCAGGAACTCACCCGGAGCGATATCTAGCTCGACGGCGTCGAGACCAACCACACCACCCGGAAAGACCTTTGAGACCTTCTGCAATCGAACGAGCGCATCAGGCGCCATCGCGCACCTCGGAGGGTTTTGTCGTGTTGACCCAAAGGATCTCGCAGCGCTCGGCGCCGGGGTTGCGGAAGGCATGCAGCAGCGTGCTCTTGAAGGCAAAGCTGTCGCCGGCCTTGAGCACGTAGGAGGTTGCGTCCACCACCAGTTCGACCTCGCCGGCCATCACGAAGCCGAACTCATGGCCTGCATGGGCGTAGGCCTCGGCCGTTCCGCCGCCGGCCTCGACGCTCACCAGCATGCCGGTGAGCGTCGCGGCAGGCGGCGACAGCAGCGCCTTGGCGATGCCTTCCGACTTGACGGGGATCTGCCGCCGCTTGTCGGCGCGCACGCAGTAGAGATCATTGACCGCCTCATTGCCGTCGGCGATCAGTGCCGACGGTTCGATGTCTAGCGCGGCTGCAAGCGGCCAGATCACCTTGACGCGCAGCGATGACATGCCGCGCTCGATCTGGCTGAGCGCGCCTATCGAAATGCCGGCTTTTACCGCAAGCTCGGCCAGCGACAGCTTGCGCTCCAGCCTGAGCGCCCGCACGCGCCGGCCGACGCGCACATCGGCATCGTCCTTCGGCTTCTCGGCCGATTCGTCAAAAACATCCATGCGTTAGTCCTTGTTTGGTCTCTTTACCGGTGCGGCGCAGCGCCGCCAGCCTCCCCTTCTCCCCTTGTGGGAGGAGGTGTCGCCGAAGGCGACGGATGAGGGGTGTTCCAGCTTGGCAACGACGGCGATCCGTCCAACACCCCTCATCCGTCTCGGCGCTGCGCGCCGATCCACCTTCTCCCACAAGGGGAGAGCGACTGTCTTGGCTGTCAAGCTGTTTGCCATGGTTTTTGGTCGCGGATGATGGCGTTGAGAATGGTCAGCAGCTTTCGCATGACGGCCACGACGGCGACGATCTTCGGCTTGCCAACCT
>NZ_RZOI01000199.1:0-8623 GCF_004022645.1 Mesorhizobium sp. M4A.F.Ca.ET.020.02.1.1
TGCCGGCGCTGGTAGCCGCCGGCGCCAGGGCAGTCGTTGCCGGATCTTCGGGCAAGCGCACGATTGCCGTGGAGGCGGTGCCGACCGGTCCGGGCCGGACCTCGCTCGCCAAGGGCGAGATCATCGAGGCGATCCTGCTCGACAAACGTGCGCCGCATTCGGGCGATGCCTATCTGCGCTTCATTCCGCGCACCGAGATGGACATCGCCGTGGTCAGCGCCGGCGTGAACCTGACGCTCGACGAGCAGGGCGTGGTCAAGGCGGCCCGCGTGGCGCTGGGTGCCGCGGCGCCGACGGTGCTGCTGGTGGACGAGGCCGCCGAGGCCCTCATCGGCAGGACGCTCGACGAAGCAGCGCTCGAGCGGCTGGCCAAGGTCTGCTCCGGCGCCTGCCGTCCCATCGACGACAAGCGGGGCACCATCGAGTTCAGACGGAAAGTTGCGGGTGTGCTGGCCAGGAGAGCCGCCACGACCGCCTATCAGCGCGCAGGAGGCAAGTGATGGCCGGTGTAGCAGTCTCAACGACAATCAACGGCGATCACGTCGAATATCTTTGCCAGCCGGACGAGACCCTGCTCGACGTGCTGCGCGACCGGCTCGGGCTGACCGGCGCCAAGGAAGGCTGCGGCACCGGCGACTGCGGCGCCTGCAGCATCATCCTCGACGACCGGCTGGTCTGCTCCTGCCTGGTGCTTGGCGCCGAGGCTGAAGGCCGGCGCGTCGAGACCGTCGAGGGCATGGCGCATGGCGAGAAACTGCATCCGCTGCAGCAGAAATTCCTCGAGCACGCCGCGCTTCAGTGCGGAATCTGCACGCCGGGTTTTTTGATCGCGGCGAAGGACCTTTTGGCAAAGAACCCCGACCCGACCGAGGAGGAAATCCGCTTCGGCCTCGCCGGAAACCTCTGCCGCTGCACCGGCTATGACAAGATCGTGCGCGCCGTCCAGGACGCGGCGAACGTGATGAAGGGAGCCTGAGATGAATTTCGATCCGCGGTACTCGGGACGCAATTTCTCTTCCGTCGGCACGCGCCCTATTCGCCCCGACGGCGTCGACAAGGTGACCGGCCGCGCCCGCTATGGCGCCGACTTCAACATGGCCGGCCAGCTGGTCGGGCGCGTGCTGCGCAGCCCACACGCCCATGCGATCATCAGGAAGATCGACACCTCGAAGGCCGAAAAACTCGCCGGCGTGAAGGCGGTGGTCACCGCGGCCGACCTGCCAGACCTTACCGATGGCGATACCGCTATGTACGACATCCTCGACAATTGCATGGCGCGCACCAAGTCGCTCTATGACGGCCATGCGGTGGCCGCGGTCGCCGCCGTCGATGCCCGCACCGCCAGGCAGGCGCTGAAGCTGATCGAGGTCGACTACGAGGTGTTGCCGCATGTGACCGATGTCGACGAGGCGATGAAGCACACCGCACCGCTCGTCAACGACGCCACCTTCACCGAGGGCCTCGAGGAAAAGCCGGCAAAGCCGTCCAACGTCACCAAGCGCAGCCAGTTTGGCCATGGCGACGTCCATCAGGGTTTCGGCCAGGCCGACTTCATCGTCGAGCGCTCGTTCAAGACCGAGCAGACGCACCAGGGCTATATCGAGCCGCATGCCTGCGTGGCGAGCGTCAGCACCGACGGCACAGCCGAGCTGTGGGTCTGCACGCAGGGCCACTTCGTCTACCGCCAGCACTGCGCGCAACTGCTTGGCATCGAAGCCTCGAAGCTGCGCGTCACCTCCTCCGAGATCGGCGGCGGCTTCGGCGGCAAGACCCATGTCTGGGCCGAACCGGTGGCGCTGGCGCTGTCGCGCAAGGCCGGACGGCCGGTGAAGCTGGTGATGACCCGCGACGAGGTGTTCCGCGCCTCGGGCCCGACCAGCGCCACCTCGATCGACGTCAAGATCGGCGCCCGCAAGGACGGCACCATCACCGCCGCCGAAGCGACGCTGCGCTACACGAGCGGCCCCTATGCCGGGACGTGGGCCGAGATCGGCGCCATGACCGCCTTCGCCTGCTACAAGCTTGAGAACGTCAAGACCGTCGGCTACGAAGTACTGGTCAACCGGCCGAAGACCGCCGCCTATCGCGCGCCCTCGGCACCCATGGCGGCCTTCGCGGTGGAAAGCGCCGTCGATGAGCTGGCCAAGGAGATCGGCATCGACCCGGTCGACTTCCGCATCAAGAATGCGGCTCAGGAAGGGACACGCTCCTCCTACGGCCCGGTCTACGGCCCGATCGGCATCGGCCCGACACTGGAGGCGGCGAAGAACCATCCGCACATGAAGGCGCCGTTGGCGAAGAACCAGGGCAGGGGCATGGCCTGCGGCTTCTGGTTCAACTTCGGCGGCCAGACCTGCACCGACCTGAACATCGGCATGGACGGCTCGGTCTCGCTGGCCGTCGGCACGGTCGACGTCGGTGGTTCACGGGCCTCGTTGTCACTGGTGGCGGCGGAGGAGCTCGGCATCGACTATTCGCAAGTCAAGGCGATCGTCGCCGACACGTCCTCCCTCGGTTACAACGACATGACCGACGGCAGCCGCGGCACCTTCTCCTCCTCCATGGCGACCATCTCGGCCGCCCGCAACGCGATCAAGATCCTGCGCGAGCGCGCCGCGCAGATGTGGGACATCTCGGTCGATGACGTCGCCTGGGAACAGGGCCACGCGGTCGCCAAGGGCGAGAAGCACGGCAATCTCGGCACACTGTCGCTGAAGGAGATCGCCGCCGATTCCGGCAAGACCGGCGGACCGATCGCCGGCCACAGCGAGCTGGTCGCCGACGGCGCCGGCGTGTCCTTCGCCACCCATATCTGCGACATCGAGGTCGATCCCGACACCGGCGCCACCAGGGTGATCCGCTACACCGTGGTGCAGGATGCCGGCAAGGCGGTGCACCCGACCTATGTCGAGGGCCAGTACCAGGGTGGTGCCGCGCAAGGCATCGGCTGGGCGCTCAACGAGGAGTATATCTACGGCAAGGACGGGCGCCTGCAGAACCCCGGCTTTCTCGACTACCGCATCCCGGTTTGCTCGGACCTGCCGATGATCGACACGCAGATCCTTGAGATCCCCAACCCCAACCACCCCTATGGGGTACGCGGCGTCGGCGAGACCTCGATCGTGCCGCCGCTGGCGGCGATCGCCAATGCGGTCTCGAACGCCGCCGGCGTGCGCATGACGCACATCCCGATGTCGCCGCCGCGGATCCTGGCGGCGATCGAGGCGGAACGGGAAGGCTAGAGCAATGCCGAAAAGCGCTAAGCGGTTTTCGACTTACGCCACGGTCCAATGAGGTTCTGGCGCTGATGGTCGAAGTGACGCTCTGGGGATCGCTTGGCGCGCTCGCCGGAGGCCAGAGTAAGGTCGAGGTCGAGGCCAAGGACATCAGGGAGCTGTTCCGGAAACTTTCGGAACAGTATCCCGCCTTCGAGCCGCTGATCGATCGCGGCATCGCTGTCGCGATCGACGGCACGATCTATCGGGATACGTGGTCGAAGGAATTGCCTGAGGGGGCGGAGATTTTTCTGCTGCCAAGACTGGCGGGGGGATAGGCCGGCAGCCGACCGCCCCCGCATGGCCAGTCGATCCGGCTCGCCACGAGGCCTTGCTCCTGCTTTCACAGATTTCGCGCGAGTTAGATCCGGTGCTGGTCGTCGCCTCGACCCAGCTTTCACGTCCCTATAGGCCCGCAAGGGCCTGAGCGGTAAGCAGCCGAGCGACCAAACGGTACTGCTCTACGAGGAAATCCTCATTGGTGAACCACTCGGCATAGGGCGCCATGCGAACGCCCTGCGCTTCAGCATCCTTGATTTGGCTGGCGCCGGCGAACATGAGCCGTTTGCCGTCCGATGAACGAACCATCTCAGCGCTGACGGTCATCGCAATGCCTCGCCCATCGCCGACTGGTACGCTCAATGCGTTGTAGACATTGATCTTCAGCTTGGCGGAGGCGCCCGATGCCGCGTCTGTTACGCGATATCCCTTGCTAATAAGGTCTTCCTTCGCCTGACTCTCGATGAGCTCGCGGAGATTTGTGCGCGTGTCCACGATCTCTTGAAGACGAGAAGTAGCCTCTGATACCGTGGCGGGCACTTTCCCAGAACTTGCATTTGCCTCACTTGAATTTGGCGCAAAGACAGAGGCTTTCGACATCTGCACAGGCTCCACGTAGACGGAGCCCATGGAGGCCTTGCTCTGCGGGTCAATGGAGGACGAGACGCAAGCGGTAAGAGCAACCGCTGCAAAGACAACAAGACTGCGGCGAAGCACTGGAATCTCCAAATTTTCAAAGTCGATTCGCCATACTACGGAACCGGCAATTCGGGGAGTACCGCACACGTTGCGACAAACTGGTCGTTTAGCGCGGACTGCGATCCGGACCGATCGGAACTGCGAGCCTCAGCGATAATTTTGGTGCTTTGGGCCCGACGCTTGTGGTGTCACTGACAAGTCGCCTGCGGCGCAGCGCAGGCCGCCCCGTCTGCCGTGAGCGAGCGCGCGAACAGAATTTGGAGCCTCTCCAAAATGCTCGCGGAAGGTTTTTGAAAAATGCGAAGGAGACTCAAAGCCGCAGGCAACGGCGATCTCCAGGATCCGCAGTTCGGTCGAATCCGGCAGCTGCGGCGAAGCGCCCTCTTCGGTAGCTCGCGACAACTTTCGCCGGCGTCCACTCAAGGCCGCGCCATGCGATCCAAAGCAAGACGGCTTGACCGGCGAAGCCGACGACGATCGAAGTAACAGCTATCCCCGAGATGATATCGGAATCCATGTTCGCGAGCCCCCGCTTCGCTTAATTTACGAGTTGAAGTATTGGCCTGACTCACGTGTGAGTCGAGGGCCAACATCTATCTCAAATGGACTAAGCCGAAAGGGGTATATTGAGACCGGCGAAGCAGTCTAAAGAAATTCCAGAAAGCGCAGCGGCTTTTCGTCCGGAATTGCGTCAAGACAAATGCGCAAAACGGGTCGGCGATTCCGCCAAGAGCTGCAAGGCTGTAGCCAAGCGTGCTACGATTGCGCCTGCTGCGTCTTGATGATGCGACGTCGCCAGCTTAAGCGCCAAGCCAACCAGCCCGGCGATCCTGTTCAACCAGGACCTGCCCTCTGTCGGACTGACGCCGCCCTAGGCCCCCAGCGTCGGCTCCGTATTCACCTCCAGTGCCTCCTCCGCCTCATCTTCGTCCCCAAGCACCTCGCCGTTCACACCCAGCGGCCGGCCGATCCAGATCGGGTCGATCAGATGGTCGCGCTTGGGGTTGGTGGTGTTGGGGTGGATGAGAATGCTCAGGCCGCCGTGGTTCAACATCAGCCATGGCACCAGCGTAGCAAAGAGCGCGTTGGCGAACGAGACCTGGTACATCGCCTGCTGATGCGGGCCGACCGGCTCGTCGCGCCAGTTGCCGAGGCGCACGCGGAAACGTTCTGCGATGCGAAGCCGCAGCCATTCGGCATGCTGCCGCTCAGGCTGCCCGGCGTAGTAGATATGGGCGTGATAGCTGGCGATCTCCGCGAGTGTTCTTGGACTGGCTTTTTCGTTCACCGGATGCTCCCCTTCGATTGATGTCGCGCCCCATCGCCGCATCATATCGATGACGCAGGGATTGTGGAATCTCCGGCCGCTCGAAGGGTCGCAAATGGCGGCGCCCGCTCCGTCTCGGCTTCGCCGAGCCAGCCCGCTCCCGAAGGGGCCAGGAGCCTAAGCTTATCGAAGCGCAATTGCGGACGGCTTCATGCTTTTCCCGGGATGGGCTTGACCACCGTGGCGAGCACGATGCCGGCCACGATGAAGGCAGCACCAACCAGGTCGTAGTCATGCAGGTTCTCGCCGAGCAGCAGATAGGCCAGTATCGCGACGAACACCGTCTGCAGGTAGAGCAGCATGCTCGCGCGGCTGGCGCCGAGCGTCTCCACGCTTCGGTTGTAGAGATAGTACATCAGCGCGCCGCCCGGACCCGCCAGATAGGCGAGCGCGAGCAGACCATTGATGGTCATTGCCGAGCGTTCGTCGTTGAACAGTTCCCACAGATGGAAGGGCAGGGCGACCAGCGCGCCGGCGCCAAGCAGCAGAACCACCAGCGGTAGCAGCTCGAGGCCGAATTTGGAACGGCGCAGCAGCACGGTGTAGAGACCCCAGCAGAACGCGCTGCCGACGATCCACAATTCGCCGGGATTGAACCGGAGCTGAAGCAGCGCCGTCAGGTTGCCGTGCGCGACGATGACCATCATCCCGGCAAGCGCCGCCAGCGCGCCGAGCGACTTCCAGAGCCCGAGCGGCTCGCCAAGCACAAAACGGGCGAGCACCATCGTCATGACCGGCGACAGCGCCATGATGATGCCGGCCGTTGTGGCGTCGGTGTCGTTGAGGCCGTGGTAGATCATGCCCTGGCAAAGCGTCAGGCCGATCGCGCCGACGACGACGATCTCCACCGCGCGGGTTTTGAGCAGCGTGATCATCGCGCCGTGATGGCGGTGCACGATCGGCAGCAGGATGGCTGAGGCGAGCGCAAGCCGCCAGAAGCAGAGGCCCCAGGGCGGCATTTCCGGCGCCACCCATTTGGCCGCGATGTAGACGCCGGCCGAAAGCAGCCAGCACAGCACGGCGGCCGGATAGCCGGTCAAGGACGATAGAGTCGGGGAGGATCCGGTCGAGGAGGATATCGTCCCGACGGCGGGCTGATCTCCTGGATGGGATATCGGTATTGCCAGCATGCCATGTCTCCCGTTGAAGAAACGTCAGCCAAAGCCGGCAATATATCACTGCCTTTGAATGTTACATCTCACAAGAATAGTCATGCGTAGGAGGCGCAATCTTTCCAGGCCCGAGCCGCCGGTAATGTCGCGCCCAGCCTGCCGGCAATGCGCGCCCAGCCCGATCACGATGCTCGCTTATCTCAGCCGCAAGTTCTGAGCCGGGCGACCAACGACGATAACCCTGTTTCTCGCTGCCTCGTCCAAGCCCGCGCCTTGTGGAAGCAAGCGATCTGTGGTTTCTCCGCGATGCTTTAGGAAAGGCTTGTGGATGAGAATTGCAGTGCTTGTCGTGCTGGCGGCGACTTTGGCCGGGTGTGTGACCTCTCCGGTCGACTATGAAACGTCGCTTTCGCAGCAGGACCCGAAATGGGCGTCGCCGGAATGCCAGAAAGCCCGCATGGATGCCTCGAACTACGCCGCTCGCGAAAAGGAGCACCCCGGCTGGGGCTTCGGCGTCCTGCTTGGCCCGTACAGCATGGGGCTGGTGGCGGCCATCAAGGAGCACGAGCAGAAGCAGCGAAAGCTGTTCGCCCGCGAGGTGCACTTGAACTGCTCGAGCCTGCCGCTGCCGAAGGACCTGGAGAGCGATTCCCGGGACGCGATCGCAGTTCAGACAAAATATCCCTAGACTGCACTGGGCCCCGATACGCGACGACAAGCACGGCTTGCGTATCAGACGATCCTCACGCGATTATTCCAGCGCACAATGCCGGGATCGCGATCGACAGGCTCGATCCGGTGCCGGCTTCAAGGGGGTTCGATGCGGCGTGTACCGATCGTCATGCGGCCGCTTGGCGGCATGGGAAACAGGATGTTCCAGTACATGTTCAGCCATGTGCTGGCCGGGCGCATTCCCGGCGGCTATGTCTGCAACGCCGATCTGCCGGAATGGTCCATCGCCAAGCTGCGGCCGCCTCTTGTGTGGAGATACCGGGCGCTTCGGGTAGAAGGCTATCATCGCTACGATCTCGACACGATCGCTGCCGCGTTCCGTGAGAAACGCGCGCGGAGCATCCTGTTCAAGGGCTTCGCACAGAGGTTGGGCTATTACGATCGAATGGAGGTTTCCGGGTTTTTCGACGGGCGTGCAGTCGATGCGCCGACCTATGGCGACGAATTCCTCGTCATCCATGTGCGGGCCGGCGATATACTCGACGGCTCCCACCGCAACTACTGCCCGATGCCGTTCGCCTTCTTCGAGACCCTTAGCCGGGACAGTGGCCGCAAGCCGGTCTTCGTCGGCCAGGTCCATGACGACAATGATTATTGCCGGCGCCTGCGCCAGCGCTTTCCCGATGCCGCCTTCGCGCCGAAGGCATCGCCGTTGACTGATTTCGAGACGCTGCGCCGGGCAAGCCATGTCGTCGCGTCGGTAGGCAGCTTTGCCTGGCTGGCCTGCTGGCTGTCGTCGGCGCGCACGATCCACCTGCCGGTGGCCGGCATCCTGGATCCGGCGATCAGGCCGGACATCGACCTGCTTCCGCCTGGCGACGCACGCTACCGCTTTCATAAGTTGGACATCGGCGACTGGACAGCGTCCGCCGAGCAGCTCGCGGCCTTCTATGGCGATGCGATCAAGTTTCGGCAGATCGAACTTCGGCAATTGGCACGATGAAAGAGTTGCGATGAGATTTCCGCTTTCGGTCGACAGGCCCGTGATCTGCGCGATCATGAAGCTGGAGCAACCCTATGTGATCGAATGGACCGCGTGGCACAAGCTGCACGGTTTCGATCTGATGATCGCCGACAATTGCGTCGCCGGGCCGCAGACGGCGGTGCTTTCGGCGTTGCGCGACGCCGGCTGGATCGAGCTGGTCGACTGGCGGCACGATCGGCTGCAGCCGCAGCGGCGGGCCTATTCGCACCTCTAC
>NZ_RZOI01000019.1:0-22796 GCF_004022645.1 Mesorhizobium sp. M4A.F.Ca.ET.020.02.1.1
TTCGAAAAGTGGCTGAAAAACCCAGAAAAGTCAATCGTTTCATAGGCGTAGAACGCCGATCCTCATGACCAAGAAGCCAGCGCCGAAGAAAAAAACAGCGTCGAAAGGCGGGCGACCGGCTTGGCGGCCGTCGATCGACGATCGTCAGACGGTCGAGCAGATGAAATTCTGCGGCGAATCGGAGAACGTCATTGCGCGCGCGCTCGGTGTCGCTGTCGAAACGCTCCGCAAGCATTGCGCCGACGAGCTCGCCGACGGTCACGCGCATCGCCGCAAAGAGCTGACCAGCCTGCTCTTCACGTCCGCTCGTGCGGGCAACGTGTCGGCTCAGAAACATCTCGATGCGCTCGGCCGTGCCGCCGGCGCCGACGAGACCGTGAAATCTCGAGCGCCCCGTCCAGCCAGGCTCGGCAAGAAGGAGGAGCAGCAGGCCGCGGCCGAGGCGGTGGCCTCCGCCAGCAAATTTGCGCCACCGGCGCCACCGAAGCTCGTCGTCGATAATCGTTGACCCCACAATGGTCGACCGCCTGCCCCGATTGGGAGCAGCGGATCCTCCGGCGACAGTCGCTGGTGCCGTTCTCGCCTCTCTTCCCTGATGAGGCAGAAGCCGCCCTGGCGGTGTTCAAGTCGCTCTACGTAGTCGACGTCCCGCAGATCTACGATTCGGCAACCGACCAATATCGACACCCCACTTTCGGTGAAGTCTCCGAGGAATGGGTATTCGATTTCGTCAGGGCGATTTTCGGCGCCTATGACGCCACGACTGCGAAGCGATACATCCGCGAGTTCTTCCTCCTCATCGCGAAGAAGAACGGAAAATCGACGATCGCCGCGGGCATCATGGTCACGGCGTTGATCCGGAACTGGCGGCATTCGGCGGAGTTGTTGATCCTGGCGCCGACGCTCGAGATCGCGAAGAACTCGTTCGAGCCGGCGCGTGACATGGTCAACGCCGATCCTGAGCTGAGGAAGCTTCTCCACATCAAGGAGAACGTCCGCGAGATCAGGCACAGGATCACCAAAGCGGTCCTCAAGGTGGTCGCCGCGGACACTGATGTCGTCGGCGGCAAGAAGGCCGCGTTCGTCCTGGTCGACGAGCTCTGGATATTCGGTAAGAGGCCGAACGCCGACGCAATGCTGCGGGAGGCCACCGGCGGACTAGCATCACGCCAGGAAGGGTTCGTCATCTACCTGTCAACGCAATCGGATGAGCCACCGGCTGGTGTCTTCAAGGGGAAGCTGCAATATTTCCGCGACGTCCGCGACGGGAAGGTGGTCGATCTGAAGAGCTTCGGAATGCTCTTCGAATTCCCCACCGATTTCCTCAAGAGTGGCGCCTATAAGGATCCGGCGAACTGGTTCATCCCGAATCCGAACCTCGACAAGTCGGTTTCGCTCGAGTTTCTGCTCGACAAATATAACGAAGCGGAGCGCACCGGCAAAAGCGCGCTGATCTCGCATGTCGCCAAGCATCTCAACGTCGAGATCGGGGTTGCGCTCGGTGGCGATAGCTGGGCTGGTGCGGAATTCTGGCTTGAGCATCCGAAAACTGGCGTCTCCAACGTCGATTGGACGATCACGCTCGACGAGCTGCTGGCGCGCTCTGAGGTCGTCACGATCGGGATCGACGGCGGCGGCCTCGACGACTTGCTCGGACTCGCCATCCTCGGTCGGGAAGCTGCCGAAACAGAGGTCTGGCTCGAAATTGATGGCGAACCGCGCCTGCAGAAGGTGAAGCGGTTGCTGTTATGGTCGCATGCCTGGGCGCACGAGATCGTCAAGGAGCGCCGCAAGGAGATAGCGCCGGCGCTGGATGATTTCGCGAAGCTGAAGCAGCTCACCTTCGTGAAGCTACCAGGCCAAGACGTCTACGAGCTCGCCGAGATCGTCTTCAAGGTCGACGACAGCGGGTTGCTTGCCGAAAAGGAAGCCGTCGGGGTTGACACCTTCGGCGTCGCCGCGATCAAGCGAGCGCTGACCGCCGATGGCGAACGCGGCCTCGATCCCGACCGGATCGTTGGAGTCCCGCAGGGCTGGAAACTCAATGGCGCCATCAAGGATTTTGAGCGCGATCTCGCCGGCGGCGTGCTGATCCATCCCGGGATGGAGCTCATGAACTTCTGTGTCGGCAACGCGAAGGTGGTGCCACGCGGCAACGCGATCTCGATCGACAAGGAGGTCAGCGGCTCCGCAAAAATCGACCCGTTCATGGCCGGCCTCCACGCCCGCGTCCTAATGGGGCTGAACCCGCAACCGGCGGGTCGCTCCGTCTACGACACGATGGAAGACGAGGAAGAAGCCGCTGGCGCCGCGGAAACAGATGCCGAAGACCTGCAATCGGACGACATCGACCCGCAGATTCTTGCCGATCCATGGCATCCGCGGTGGCAAGAGATGAGGGAGCGGTGGGAGCGCAAGCACCTCACTGCCGACGAGGAAGTTTTCTGAACCCATGACATCCACCGCCTCGGTGCCGCGCCTCCGTATCAAGGGGACCGGTATCTATCTCGACGACATCGTGGCGCAGCGCACGATAAGCGAGCCCCGGCACCCCGATCGCCGCCGTTTCTACAACGGGCCGCGCACGCTCGCCGGCGTCTCGGTGACACCGGATACCGCGGTGACGATCTCGACGGTGTGGGCCTGCCTTCGCTACCTCTCGCAGACCGTCGGGGTGATGCCGTGGCGCGTCATGAAAGAGGTCAAAAACGGCGCAACCGTACAAAAGACCCATCCGACCGACTGGCTGCTCTGGAAACGGCCGAGCCCGGAATGGTCGTCGATGCAGTTCCGCGAGACGCTCACCCATTGGGCGCTGCGCTGGGGCAACGGGTATGCCGAGATCGAGCCCGACCAGCTCGATCGACCTTTCGCGATGTGGCCGATTCATCCGGAGCGCACCCAGGTCTGCCGCGCCGTCGACGATGGCTACAGCAGCGCCGGCGATCCGATTCTCGAAGGCGAGCTCTTCTACGAGGTCAACAACGGTGACGGCGCCGCGGGTGGCCGCGTCAAGATCGCAGCGAAGCGGATGTTCCATATCCGCGGCTTCGGTGAAGGTCCCGTCGGCGTCAACGTCGTCCAGTATGCGGCGGAATCGCTGGGCTGGGCGAAGGCGGCGCAGCTGTTCGGCGCCTCGTTCTTCGGCAACGGTGCCACCCCGGCGACGGTCGTTCTCAACAAGAAACCGCTGAAGTCGGCTGGGCTCCGCCGCCAGCGCGCTGAGTTCGAACAGCTCTACAAGGGTCCCCGCAACTCCAACAAGACCGCCTTCCTCGACAACGAAGCCGACATCAAGAGGATCGGCCTCAACGCTGAGGAAACCCAGCTGCTGGAGATCCACCAGTATCTGGTCGAGGAGATCTGCCGCTGGTTCGGGGTGCCACCGCATAAGGTCATGCACTTGCTGCGAGCGACGTTCTCCAACATCGAGCAGCAAGCCATCGAGGTCGTCGTCGATAGTGTGTCGCCTTGGGTGAAGCGCTTCGAGGATGAGGCCGATTTCAAGCTGTTCGGCCAGAACCGCGGCAACCTCTACACCAAGATCAACATGCGGGCGCTGATGCGGGGCGATTCGAAGACGCGCGGCGAATACTACAAGTTGATGCGCGAGGCCGGCGCCTATTCGCCGAACCGGATCCTGGAGCTCGAAGACGAGAACACGATCGGTTCGGACGGCGACATCCATACGATGAATTCGACCTATACCACGCTCGAGCGGATCGCGAACCCGCCGGACCCCGCCACTGCAGGCATCGGCCACAACGGTGGACCCCCGATTGAGCCTGACGAGGCAGCACAAACCAACATGGCGGAATTCCATCGCCTGATGGGTCGGGAGGTCGAGCATGCCTAACGGCGTCATCGAGAACAGGGCGAACAAGAAGACGCCAGGGGAACCGCCGGCAGCACCAAATCCGTTTGCCCAGCTCTGGGGCGGTCTCCGCGATCTCGCCGGCCGCGTCATCGCTTTGGAAAAGCTTCCGCTCGGCCGCGACGGCCGCGACGGCGTCGCCGGTCAAACCGGCCCGCAGGGTGAGCGAGGTCCTTCAGGCGAGCGAGGTGAACCCGGTCCGTCCGGTCGTGATGGCGCCGCCGGTGCAGCGGGCGAAGCGGGTCCGCGTGGTGAGCGTGGCGAAACCGGTGCCCCAGGTCCCGTAGGCCCTCGTGGCGAGCAAGGCGTCGCTGGTGAAGCTGGCCCTCGTGGGGAGATTGGTCCTCAGGGTATCGCGGGCGGGGTTGGCGCCGTCGGCCCAAAAGGCGAGCGCGGCGAACCTGGCCCCCAAGGCGAAGCCGGTCCGCGCGGTGAAGCAGGCCCGCAAGGTCAAGCTGGTGCGAACGGCATTGCTGGTGCAATTGGCGCGGCTGGCGCCCCCGGCGAGCCCGGTCCGCGTGGTGAGCGTGGCGAAACCGGTCCTGCCGGCATTCAAGGTGAGCGCGGCCCCGCAGGGGAACAAGGCGTCCCGGGTCGCGACGGCCGCGACGGCCAGCCGGGCGCACAAGGCGAGCGTGGGCCTGAAGGGCGAGCCGGAGAGATCGGCCCTCAAGGCGAACCCGGACCTCAGGGCGTCGCCGGCGAGCAAGGTCCCGCAGGCGAGATCGGGCCAGCCGGCGAGCGCGGCGCCACCGGCGAACCCGGCCCGGCAGGACCGAAAGGCGCCCGCGGCGATCGCGGTCCGGAAGGTGCAGTTGGTCCGGCTGGGCTAGATGGCGCCACTTTCGAGTTCAGCGAGTCCTATCCGGTATCGGCGGCCGATCTGAACAACCTGCGAGTCATCGAAATGACCGATCAGGCCGGCGTCACCCGCCGCGTCATCACACTCGACTGAGGGGGCAACATGGCGAAACTCATCAAGCAGCTGCAGGCGAAGACTGCGAGCATCAAGGTCGTAGCTCGCGGTGCGCAGCGCGCCGAGATCTATGTCTACGGCGTCATCGGCGGCGACTGGTTCGGCGACGGCGCCTCGGCTTCACAGTTCGCCAAGGATCTGAAGGCGGTCGGCAATGTCACCGACATCGATCTTCACATCGACAGTGAGGGCGGCTCCGTCCAGGACGCCCAGGCGATGTACACGCTGCTGGTGGCGCACTCCGCCAAGATCACCACCCACATCGACGGCTGGGCGTGCTCAGCGGCATCGTTCCTCGCAATGGCCGGCGAGAAGATCCTCATCGGCGAGGGTGGCATGTTCATGATCCACAACGCCCGCATGATGGCCTACGGCGAAGCCGAGGACCTCGAGCGGGGCGCCGCACTGCTGCGCACGACAAACCAAACCATCCTGCAAAAGTATGTCGATCGCACCGGGCTCGCCGCTGACAAGGTGAAGGGCTGGATGGATGCGGAGACCTGGTGGACCGGGAAGGAAGCCGTCGACGCCGGCTTTTGCAACGAGGTCGTCGCCAATCTGAAGGTCGCCGCTGTTGCCGCCCGCGACGGCAAGCGGGACGTCTCTCCC
The DNA here is from genome assembly GCF_004022645.1 of Mesorhizobium sp. M4A.F.Ca.ET.020.02.1.1. Lineage (NCBI taxonomy): Bacteria > Pseudomonadati > Pseudomonadota > Alphaproteobacteria > Hyphomicrobiales > Phyllobacteriaceae > Mesorhizobium > Mesorhizobium sp. M4A.F.Ca.ET.020.02.1.1. The sequence goes on from NZ_RZOI01000019.1 coordinate 5,460, forward strand.
TTCAAGAATGTGCCGCGCGCGCATCGGCCGCGCCGCAACGAAGCCGCGGCAAAACTGGCGGCACTCGCAAAATAACGAAATCCCGGGCCGGTCCGGTAGCCCCCACTGCCCTTGGGCAAGGCATCGGGTTCGTCACGAGGTGACGCGCCTCTCACCCCTTATGGAGAAAACCATATGACCAAGCACGTTGTGCTGCGGGCCGGCAACGGCTTGCTCCTGACTGGTGCGTCCCTCGGCGCGCTGCTGAGCGGAGCCGCCTTCGGCCCGATTACCATGGATGCCGTTGCCGCGCTCGAGGAGCGCCGCAACGACCTCATGGCGGAATCGCAGGCGATCATCGACGCCGCCGACGAAGGCGAAGTCGATCTCACCGATGACGAAACCGACAAGATCGAGGCGAATAACGCCGAGATCGTCAAGATCGATCGCCAGATCACGGCCCGTAAGGCTCTGGCACCGCCGCAGGGTCAGGGCCGCAAGACGACACCGGAGCCGGTGAACAAGATCAGTGGCGGCGACGGCCAGGGCCGCCGCATCCCCGCGACACCACGCCAGGACAACCAGCGTCATGGCTTCTCCTCGTTCGGCGCCTTCGCCATGGCGGTGAGCGGCCACTACAGCCGTAAGGAGAACGATGAGATCACCAAGCTGCGCAATGCCGCGACGACCTACGGCAACGAGGGTACCGGCGCCGACGGCGGCTTCCTGGTGCCGCCGGAGTTCTCGGAGCGGATCTGGCAGAAGGTGGAAGCCGAGGAAAACCTCCTTACCCGCTGCGCTCCGCTGGTCACCAGCAAGAACAGCATGGCTATCCCGAAGGACGAAACGACACCGTGGCAGTCGTCCGGCGGCATCCAGGTCTACTGGGAGGGCGAAGGCCAAGCCCCGGCGGCCAGCAAACCTGCTCTGGAACTGGGCTCGCTGCGCCTCGCCAAGCTGTTCGGTCTGGTCCCGATCAGCGAGGAACTCCTCGATGATGCTCCCGGCCTAGAGTCCTGGCTGATGGTCAAGGCGCCGTCGAAAATGACCGCCAAGATCAACACTGCGGTCGTCGCCGGCACCGGTGTCGGTCAGCCGCTCGGCATGATCCCCGGTTACGCCGCCGTTGGCCAATCGGTGGTGCAGGTTTCGAAGGAAACCTCGCAGCCGGCGGATACCGTCTGGTTCGCCAACATCAACAAGATGTGGTCTCGCATGTATGCGGGCTGGCGCCGCAACGCGATCTGGCTGATCAACCAGGATGTCGAACCGCAGCTCGAAGGCATGGCCTTCGTCGGCAACGGTCTGACCCCGACCGCGGCGTCGAGCACCCCCGCCTACATGCCTCCGGGCGGCGTCGCCGATGCTCCTTATGGCCGCCTGAAGGGTCGCCCTGTCGTTCCGATCGAGGCTTGCGCCGCGCTTGGCGACCTCGGCGACATCATCCTGTGCGACCTCAACCAGTACTGGGCTCTGACGAAGGCTGGTGGCATGACCACCGACACGTCGATCCACCTGTACTTCGACCAGGCGTTGACCGCTTTCCGGTTCATCTTCCGCGTCAACGGTCAGCCGGCGTGGTCGAGCACGATCACGCGCCAGAATGGCTCTTCGAACGAGCTCTCCTGGGCGGTGGCGCTGCAGGCCCGCTAATCGGCTGGGCGGCTCACGCCGCCAGTCGACATCCTCCCATCAAAACGGCGCGCCGCTGGGCCGCCATTCCGAAGGACCACACCAATGAACAAACTTTTCGTTGAGGGCCATCAGGTCGTGCTGCTGTTCAAGCCGGTGGCCATGAACGCCGCCGCCAATAGTGGCGACTACGTCAGCATGAAGAACTACGGCCGCTGCACCATCATCTTCATCAAGGCGGTTGGCACCGCCGGCGACGATCCCACCCTGTCGTTCAAACAGGCAACGGATGTCTCGGGTACCGGCGTCAAGGCGCTGGCATGTTCGCGCATCGACAAAAAGCAGGCGGCCACGGATCTCACAGCCGTCGGCACGTTCACGAAGTCGACTTCGGACTCGCCGGCGTCCAACGATACCTTCAACACCACGAACGGCACCTGGACAAACTCCGATCTCGCGGAGCAGGCCGCTGTCGTCGTCGCGGATTTCAAGGCCGAAGATCTCGACATCGCGAACGGTTTCGACTGCCTCACGATGAACGTGGCCGACGTCGGCACCAACGCCCAGCTGGGCACCGCAATCGCGATCCTCAGCGAACCTCGCTACTCGAAGGAAACGGTGCCGTCGGCGATCGTCGACTAATCGCCAGACCATATAGGTGACGCGGCTCTCGGCCCCTCAGCCGGGAGCCTCGCTTTTCTCAACAAAGGAGAACTCCGACAATGAAGCTCAGGTTCATCAAGAAGGCGCCAGGCCGCCCCGAATACCAGGTCGGCAAGATCTATGATTTCGATGGTCCGGTTGCGAAGACCTACGCCGACAAGTACATTGAGCGCGAGTGGGCCGTTGAGGTTGGCAAAAAGCAGGCCGCCGCCACGGTCGAGAATGCAGATGTCGGCGGTCAAGCCAAACAGGCCAGCGACGATGATGCAGGTGATCAGACCGTCGATCGCAGCAACATCGAAATCCCGGACAACTGGAACGAACTTCCGGCGTCCGATCTGCGCACCCTCGCCGATTCGCTTTCCGACACTCCTACCCGCAACAAGGCCGAAGCCATCGCCGCGATCGAGACGGAACTCGCCCGCCGCGCCGCCGACGCGCAGTGATCGACCCAAGCGCCTTCATCCATGAGAAGGCACACCTCGACGCCGAGACGGTAAGCCTCGGCGCCGGCACCAAGATCTGGCAGTTCGCCAGCGTAATTCGCGGCGCCGTGATCGGCAGCAATTGCGTCGTCGCCGCCGCCGCGCAGATCGACGGAGCCAGGATCGGTGACGACTGCCGGATCGAATTCGGTGTTTCCGTCCCGCACGGTGTCCTTATCGGCGACCGCGTCTTCATCGGACCCGGGGCGATCTTCTGCAATGACGCCTGGCCGAACGCCGGACGAGATGGCATCGATCACGACGCGGTCGCCGCTGGCTGCACAATCCGAGTCGAGGATGACGCCTCGATCGGCGCCGGCGCCATAATCCTGCCAGGTGTCGTCATCGGAGCGCGAGCATTCGTCGCCGCCGGCGCCGCAGTGGACAGGAACGTGCCAGCGAACATGGTGTGGCGCCGCAACGGCTATGTGGGGCCCTATCCGAAGGATTATCGATCGAGACGGATGCGGCTCATATGTTGACCATCGCCACCGTCTTTTGGGACGCTAATTCTGGCTCCTACGAATTCAGCCGCTGCTTCGACGAGGAATGGGTAGAAAAGCTCTACCGCGGCTTCAAGCGCAATCTGACGGTGCCGTTCCGCTTCGTGTGCTTCACGGAGCGTCCGCGGCAGATCCATGAGGAAATCGCGCAGCAGCCGATCGCGACGGACCCACCGGGTTATGGGGCTCTGATCGAGCCGTATCGACTTGGTGACCCCATGATCCTGGTTGGGCTCGATACCATCGTCGTCGGCAACTGCGACGCGCTCGCTGCGCATGTGCTTGGCGGTGGTGCACTCGCCCTTCCTCGCGACCCCTATGCCCGGGAGCGCGCCTGCACGGGCGTCGTCCTCGCGCCGGCGGGAAGCGAGAGGATCTGGCTGAACTACACCGGCATAGAGGACATGGAGCACATGCGGAAGCAACCGCACGTCTACATCGACGACCTCTTTCCCGGCCAGGTGTTGAGCTGGAAGGGCGATATACGCGGTCGCGGTGACGAAGCACCCCCGCCTGGCGCCAGCATCATCTACTTCCATGGGGCCAGTAAGCCCCATGAGCTTAACCATCTCGACTGGGTGTGGGAACATTGGAGCTAGATCGATGGGCGCCGCAGCCGATGTGGCGCGGCACCACGGCCTTCGTCATCGCATCCGGTCCGAGCCTCAACCTGGCGGTCTGCGACAAGGTCAAGGGGTTCAACGCGATCGTCGTCAACGCCTCTTTCCGGTTGGCGCCATGGGCTCCGATCTGGTTCTTCACCGACGGCAGCTTCTATGAGGATTACTGGGATGCCATCGAGGCATGGCAGGGCGAGATCGTCACGTTGTCAAAGGCGGCGAAACAGGACCTCGGCGACCGTGTCCATCTGCTGAGCGCTGAAGGTGATCCCTCACTCCGGCTCCGCGAGTTTCCGCTGGCGGGGTATCACTCGGTAGCGCAAGGGCGCACGAGCGGCCACACCGCCGTTTCCGTTGCTGTCGCGCATCGGCCCGCGCACCTCGGTCTCGTCGGCTTCGACATGCAAGTGGTCGACGGCCGTGAGCACCACCACGACGAGTACGCTGGACCGCGTGATCTCGGCGTCTATGCCAGCGACTATGTTCCCGCCTTCGCGGGTTGGAATGCGGCGGCACTGCGCGCTGGGGTCAAGATCTGGAACTGCACCCCGGGCTCCGCGGTGAAGGAATTCGAATTCGCCGACGTCGACGAGGTCATCGCATGCGCTCACTCCTGACCGTCACGACGCCGGCAAGCGATCTTACGCTGCTGAGCATCGAGGAGATGCGATCAGCCGCTGGCGTCACTGGCGGCGGCTCCGACGCCGCTTTGCGCGCCATGGAAAAGCGCATCGCGGCGCTGATTGCGACGGAGTGCGACATCGCGGTGGCTCCGGGGACGCCGCCGACGCTGCGCAGAGAAGCCCTTGTCCAGACGATCTACCAAGCCTGTGGCGAGATCCTTGTGCTGGCGAGGCGCCACGACATCGTGATCAGTAGCATCGTCGAGGATGGCGTCACTTTGCTCGACACCGACTTCATCGTCGATCCAGAAAGCGGTGAATTGATCAAGTTGTGCGACGGCTATTCGAGCTGGTGGTCCGCCAAGAAGCTGATTGTCGAATTCTCCGCCGGTTTTGCGACAGTGCCAGAGGACCTGAAAGAGGCGGCTGTCGACTTCCTCCGCGCATCATGGCTTGAGCAAAGCCGGGATCCGCTGGTGAAAAGTGAGCGGACCAATATTCCCGACGTCCGGGAAGTCGAACGCCAGTACTGGGTTGGCAGTGTGCCAGGACAGAGCAGTGAAGGTGCAGTCCCGGCCGTTGTGGTCGGCAAGCTCGCCCGCTTCAACAACGCATCCCACGGATAGGTGCCATGGATACACCCGGCGTCTTCAGCCTCGGCGAATTCACCATCACGGCCGCGGGAACTCAGGTCGGCGAAGCCGTCACCGGCCTCGAGGGCATGCTTGCCGCCCTTCTGCAGCTGCGTCTCGCCTATGGCTCCGGCGGCACCGCCATAAAGGCCTACGTCCAGTGTTCCGCCGACCAGGGGACGACCTGGTACGACGTCGCCTGTATCGTCTTCGGTGTTGCTGGCGAGGTTGCCCTCCTGAACCTGTCAGCCCTGACGCCGAAAACAACGGCCGTGGTACCGGGGGACGGCGCCCTGGCCGACGACACCGCTGTCGACGGTCTGCTGACGGACCGCATGCGCTTGAAGTTGGTTTCCACGGGCACCTATGCCGGGCAAACGGTGCTTTCCGCCCGACTGGTGGCGCGGTGACGCCGCAAGAACTGATCGATGACCTCGATGCTGCACTCATCGAGACCGGTCAGACGGTGACGCTCCGGCGTCTCACACTTGGGCCCGGCGGAACCCAGATCCCGTTCGATGTGGAAAACGTTCCGGCCGCGATACGGCCGCTGAAGCCAGAAGAACTCTTCGAAGGCGTCGATCAGACCGCCTCACGCGTCGTGATCTCGCCGACCGTCATCACGGCTCGACAGTTCCCGCTTCCGATCCGCAAGGGCGACAAGATCGTCGCCAACGGCAAGGTGCGCAATATCGAGTTCCCGGGCCCGATCTATGTGCAGGATGTCCTGGTGCGGCTCAATATGGCGGTCGCGGGCTGATGCCCTTCGAAACCTTCGAGCGCGATCTGCGGCTCGCCACAACCGGCCTGCAGCCGGCCGAGATCAACAAGCGGCTCGCCGCCTTCGCGCGCGGCCAACTCGCCGAGGTCATCGCTTCCGGCGAGGGCTCCAAGAACTACGATCGCTTCGTCAACGGGCGCCAGGGCGCCCCCGAGGAGACCGTGCAGGTCCCTGGCGCCATCCTCTACGCCTTCAACTGGTGGGCTGAGTTCATTGATACCGCAAAGGCGGAGCTCGATCGCCAGGCGCCACGCAAGACCGGCCGCTACGCCAGAGCTTTTATCGTGATCAGCGGCAACAAGCTCGTCACCGATTACCACGGGATCCCGAGCGGCGCCGAGGTCATCATCACTAACTTCGAGCCGTATGTGCGCCGAGTGGAAGCGCAGGAGAAGGTCTTTGCGGCGGCGCGGTCGGCGTTGTCCCGCCGCTTCGGCAACTCCTTCCGCGTCGAGATCCGGTTCCTCAGCATCGCCGCCGGCGTGCACCCGTCGATCCCCTACGTGCTGAAAGGCGCTTATGCGGCGAGGCGCAACGCACGTCGCGCCAATCCAGCGAACTTCCGTGGCCAGCAGCTACCTCGCCGCAAGGACCAGGAGCCCGGCCAGCCGATCACCTATCCCGCCCTCATCATCAACGCGATCGCCGCCTGAATGTCCTCCGTCGTCGCCTTCGACACCATCTCGCAGCGTCTGACCGCGAGTTGGACCACAACCGATCTCGTCTTCGAGAACGATCCATACGATCTACCCGGCACGCCGGCAGCGTTCGTCTACGTCGAGATGTGGGGCATCCCCGGAGGTTTCGATCAGGAATCGATCGGTGGTGGCGCCGATCGCGATGACAATCTCTGGCGCGAGTGCGGCACCCTCGACATCCACGTGATGGTGCCGAACGGGACTGGCAGTCGCGACGCCAGGGTCAAGGCTGATGCCTTGATTGACCTCTTCCGAGGCTTCGAGATCGGCGACGTCACCTTTCTTGAGGCATCGGTCGGCGAGGGCAAACCCGGCCGCCAGTTCGCCAATTACTGGGCGATGACAGCATCAATTTCATGGAGACGAGACCAATGAGCCTGACCGTCAAGAAGCCGTTCACCACCGCACTGCAGCGTTTCAGCGTCGGCGACGAGATCCCGGACGACACCAACCTCTTCCCGCACACCGCGGAAAGCCTGGCCGAAGGCGGGTTCGCCGGGAAGCCACCTTCCTCCAAGTCGGCCAAGACCAAGGCCGACGACAAGCCTACCGAAGACTAAAGCAGCCTCTCTTCCTTATCCCTCAACCCTCGTCCCGCCCGGTCTGACCGCGGCGCAATCTGCCATGGAGATCGATCATGTCGGACGCAAATCGCGTGCGCCTCACCCACGTCAGGGAGGTCACGCTCGGCACCACCCCGAACACCCCGCGCATGCGCACCGCGCGCATGACCGGTGAAACCCTCCGTTTCGCGCCGGCCTTCGTCAGCTCGGAAGAGCTCCGCGACGACCGCATGAACGCCGATCCGATCAAGGTCGACGAGATGAACGACGGCCCCGTCAATGGCGAGCTCTCGTTCCCCGTCGACAAGTCGCCGTTCTCCGACTGGATCGAATCGCTGTTCTGCAATACCTGGCTGAACCAGCCCTTCCGCGACAACGACGGCACCGCGGACAGCGTCATCACCGGTGCCGCGACAACCAACACCGAGGTCACCCACACCACCGGCGACGCCTTCGTCGCCGGCCATCTGGTGCGCTTCACCGGGTTCGGGATCTCCGGCAACAACGGCGTCTTCAAGTGCACGACTGGCGGCGCCACGACGTCCCGTTATGTTGGCTCCGGCATCACCGATGAGGCCGCCCCACCGGCGGCCGCCCGCATGAAGGTCGTCGGCTTCCAGGGTGCCGCCGCCGACATCACTGCGGCATCGAACGGCATCGCCTCGACCTTGCTCGACTTCACCACCCTGGGGCTGAGGGTCGGCCAGTGGCTCAAGATCGGTGGCACCGCGACCGGCGACAAGTTCGCCACCGCGGCCTGCAACGGCTTCGCCCGCATCATCGCGATCGCCGCCAACGCGATCACCCTCGACAACCTGCCGACGGGCTGGACGACAGATGCCGGTACTGGCAAGACCATCAAGGTCTTCGTCGGCGACAGCATCAAGAATGGTGTCTCCACGATCAGCCAGACACTGGAGCGCGGCTTCCTCGATCAGTCGGTGCCGACCTACATCGCGCAGCGCGGCATGGTCGTCGACCAGGGCGTCTTCAATTTCGCGACGAAGCAGATCGCGAAGTACAACTTGACGTTCGGGGGCATGACCGGCGCGGAAAGCACGACGTCACTGGACGCCTCGCCCGATGCCGCCACCACCAACGCCATCATGGCGGCTGCGGTCAATGTCGGTCGCATCGCGGAGAACGGCACGATCGTCGGCGGTCCGAATTTCATCGAATCCGTTGACATGACGATCAAGAACAACCTCCGCATGATCGGCGGCATCCGTTCCGACGGCCTCGTCGGCGCCGAGGACATCGGCAAGGGCTCCGTCGACGTCACCGTGGCGATGTCGACCTATTTCGGCAACGATACGCTGCTAGCCAAGCTCTTCGCGGGTACGGCAACAAACATCAATCTGCGCATCGCCAAGAACAGCCAGGCGATGATCTGGGCGGTGCCGCGCCTCACCCTGACCGGCGGGCAAACCAACGCGACGGCGAAGAATACCGACACCAAGCTGCCGCTGAACGCCGAGGCCTCCTATGACAGCCTGACGGTGTCCCACGTCCTGCTGGACAGATTTGAGTATTATGAGGCCTGATATAGAGTAAGCGAGCCGAAGCAATGCTTCCAACACTGCTTCGGCTCTAGCCACCAACCTGCGATTGGAGCGCAAGGTCAATGGGTCTTCCGATCCTTAATGCTTTAGCCTGCATAGGCAAGCCGGTTTCCATCTATGCGCTGGTCGATCCGCGCGATTTGAAAGCCTTCTATGTTGGCGCAACTACGAAGCTTCTCTGCAATCGGCTTTCGTCACACACCAATGACGCGCGGCAACAGATGCCAGGCACTCGGTGTGATCGAATTCGGTCAATCCTTGAGGACGGTCTCAGAGCACATATTTCCGTCCTTGAAGTGGTCGAGGCAGCCGAGTGGCAGGAGGCTGAGCAGTTCTGGATTGCCTATCTGAGAGCCATCGGCGCTAGCTTGGCGAACAAGGCAATAGGCGGTGCAGGTGCAACAGGCACCAAGCAGACCGCCCAAACAAGAGCGCGTCGGCGAGCCGCAGCATCCGGCCGCGACATGACAGCACTTCATACGCCAGAAGTTCGCGACAGGGCGGCGCGGTCAATGCGCCAGCCGATCGAAGTGAACGGCCGAAGGTTCGACGGCATCAAACGAGCGGCAACAGCCCTCGGGATGCCTTACAGCACCCTTCACCACTGGCTGAAGACCGGTCGGGCTACCCGCCTCTAATAGATCCCGCGCCGACAGGCGGGCAGACTTCGTGCAGCACGAACGCTGGCGCGGTTTTGTCGGACCGCGCCAGCACCCTTTCCGACAAAAGGATACCGACAACATGACCATCAAGCTCGCCAGCCTTTCCGCCGATCTCAAAAAGGAGCGCGAAGGCGACTGGATCGAGGTGAAGGACTGGAACGGTCTTAATCCCGACAAGCCATTCGAGGTCGTCTCTCTCCCGGGTCTCGCATTCCTCGTTCGCTCCAACAATTACCCACCGTTTGTTACGGCCCGCCAGGCCGCGCTCGAGAAACTGAAGCAGGACTATCCGAGTGGCAACGCGCCGCCGGACATCACCGCCAGGCTCGATGGCGAGCTCATCCTCGAGCACCTTCTCCTCGGCTGGAAAGGCCTGGACATCGAATACGCCGCTGATGCCGCCCAGGTCATTATGGTAGCTGAAGAGCACCGCAACCTGCGCTCCATGGTTCAGTGGTGCGCCGGCCGCGTCGGCAAGAAGCAGGTCGAATTCGTCGAGGCCGCCGCAAAAAACTAACTGCGGCCTTCCGCTTCGATCTGGAGTGGAAAGGCCATGCCGACTGGCTCAAGGAACTCCATCAGGAGTATCCGGACGAGATCCCCGCATCGAAAATCCCTCGCCGGCCCGATGAGGCCAGCGAGGAGGCCTGGCATCAGTTCTACTGGCAGGCATGGAACGTCCTAAGATTCGATCGTCCCTATCCCTATGGCGGCGGCGAGAAGCCAATCAGCTTCCTCGCCTACGACGCCTTCGCGCGTCGTTACGGCATCGAGGGCGAAGCCTTCGATCGTTTCCACATCTTCATGACGGCGATCGACGCGGAATGGCTTCGCTACATCGCCGAAAAAGCCAGGCAAAGAGAGGAGGCTGACAAATGACCGTACGTCTCGACAGCCTCCGCGTCGGCGCCGAATTTGACGCTTCAAAGTACCAGACCGGCGCGCAGCAGATGACTGCCGCCGATCGGGCGATGATCTCCTCGAAGCAGGCCCTTGGCGCCGCCTTCACCCAGGCGGACGCCAAGGTCAGCCAGTCCGGCGACAGCCTGGCGCGCCTCAATCGCACCTATGTCGAGGGATATCGGAACCAGGAGCGCTTCGAACAGGGCCTGCGCCAGATCAGTCGGCAGCTCGACTCCGGCAAGACCGATATCGATGGCGCCACGCGCCTGCTCGTCGGCATGGGCCAGAAGCTGGGTGTCACCGCCGATGCTTCCGCGCTGTTCGCGCAGGGCCAGGTCCAGCTTGCCACCGCCGTCGGTATCGCCAACACCCAGCTTGAAGCCCAGGTCTCGCTGATCGAGCGTGCCCGGGCCGAGCAGGCCGCCGCCAACGCCCAGCAGATCGCCGCGGCGAACCAGAACAAGGTCAACACGGTTCTTGGCGTCGCCGTGCCCACTACGGGCAGCGCCAGCGCGTCGGCATCGGTCTTCGAGGCGGAATTCGCGCGGCTGCAAACCATTGCAGAACAGCGTGCCGCGCAGATCGGCCAGAACTTTGGCGCCGATCTTTCCTTCAGCCTGGTCGCCGGCACCCGCAAGAGTGCTCGTGACGCCGCCACGGTCTTCGAGGCCGAGCTCGACCGCATCGACCAGATCGCAGCACTGAAGGCGCAGCAGGCCGGCAGCTACTTCCAGCAGGATCTCAACACGCGCTTCGGCATCGGCGTCTCGGGCAAATCGGCGCGGGGATCCGCCGAGGTATTCGAAAACGCGCCTCGTCCAGGCGGCCCTCGTCTGTCCTCCTACCAGATGCAGGGCCTCGGCTATCAGGCCAACGACATCGCCACCATGGCGCTGCTTGGCGCATCGCCGACCCAGATCGCGTTTTCGCAAGGCGGCCAGGTTCTCCAGACTCTCCAGATGGGCGAAGGCGGTATCGCTGGCTCGCTCAGCGCCATCAAGGGCGGAGCGGTTGCGGCAGGTACCGCGTTGGCCGGCGTGCTCGGCACGACTGGACTGATCGCCACCGGCTTCGGCGCCGTCGCCCTCGCCGCCGGTGCTTTTTATCTCGCCACCCGCGATAAGGCGAAGGATCTCAACGCCGTCCTCAGCCAGCAGAAGGATATCGTCTCTTCGCTCGGTCCCGCCTTCGAGGAGATGGCGAGCCAGCAAAAGGGCCCCTATGAAAACGTGGGGGTCGGCCGCCTCACGCTGGAAAAAAACCTGCAGGATGCTCAGAAGGCAGCGGGCGAGCAGGCGCGCAAGGCGATCAGCGAGGCGCAGGGTTCGGGTGGCACCTTCCTGAATCTTTTCCGCATGCTGCCGCAAGGTGCGCAGAGCGCGCTCGGGTATCGTCCTGAGGCTCAAGAGTTCGATCGCATCATCGAGGGAGCCTCCAAGAGCGAGATGAGCATCAATGATGCTCGTACCGCTCTGCAGCGCTTCGGTGAGGATCACCCCGACTTCGCCTATGTCATCGGCCGCTTCATGGAGATGACTGAAGCGGCGGCGCAATCGGAACGCCAGGTCGGTAAGTTGGCCGGCATCGTTGATCGATTCGCCAAGATCAGGCTGCCCGAAAAAGGCATCCTGCCGAAAGGCGCCGCCGGCGACGAGCTCGACGCCGCCACCATCGCGGCGAGGAATCGCGCCGATCGCCAGTTCGCCGCCGATCAGCTGTCGCTGAACGCGAAGTCGCCACAGGAGCTCGCGGCGGCGGCTCGCGCCCAGGCTGGTGCCACCGTCAATTCTGACGAAACCGCCGCGATGCGATCGAACCGCATCGACCTCGCCGGTAAGAAGGCGCTGATCGAGGCGGAACATCAGCTGAAGGAGGCTGAGGATCAGCGCCAGCGGTCAATCCTTCAGACTGTGGCGGCGGCGAAGCTCGACGCCGATTCGGTCGGCAAGACGACGGCGGCCGTCGAAGCCGCGAAGTTTGAAAGCCAGCAACTCGCCCAGATCCGCGAGGAAGCCGCCCGCAACGGCATCACCAGCGAAGCGGAGATCCAGAAATACTACGGGAAATCGATCGAGCTGATCCGTCAGCAGGCCGCCGAATACGGGAAGCTGATCGCGCTGCAGGAAGCTCGTTCCACCATCAAGCAGCAGGAGCAGGATCTCGAACTCGGCAAGACCGAGCTCACCACGCTCAATGACAACACACTGGCGCGCAATCGCGCCATCGAGGCTGCCAGGACTGAACAGCAGATCAAGCGGCTCGGCATCCCACTTTATGGCGCCGAAGCCGAGGCGATGCGCAAGAACACCGCAGAGCTCTCCGCCCAGGCGGATGCGATGGCGCATGCAACGCTGCAACGCGACCTCATGTTCGAGCGTCAGCAGATCCTGATGAATTCGGATGATGCCGCGATTGCATCCCGGCTGCAGAGCGCCGGCTTGCCGGTCGACCTCAACTCCATGGAAGCGCAGATGATGCGCTACAACCTGGCGCTGTCAGAGACGAAGGATACCTTCAAGGGGTTCTTCACTGACATGTTCTCGGGCCTGCGCGAAGGCAAATCGCTGTGGGAGAGCTTCAAGGATGCCGCCGTCAACGCGCTCGGCAAGATCGCCGACAAGCTGATCGACCGCGGCCTCGACGGCATCTTCAATTCCATCTTCGGTGACGGCCAGACGTCAGGCGGTGGCCTCCTCAGCCAATTACTGGGGAACTCTGGTTCGCAATCGCCGTCTTCGGCTAATGGTGGTTCGTCGTTGCTCGGCAAACTGTTCGGCGGCGGTGGCGCCACCCAGTCCGTTGCCACAATGCAGGTCCAGGCCGCCACCGTCATCGTCAATGGTGGCATCGGCGGCGGTGGCATCCCAGGGCTTGATGCCATCAACTCATTCCTTGGCGGGTCCTCGTTCAAGCCGAACACCACGCTTTCCGATATCCTCGGCTATGGTGGTGCGGCGAACGACAACACCAGTCAGAACTATATCCAGACGCGCATCGATCAAGCGTTCGGCACCACGGCGACGCAAGGGTACATCCAGAGCCGGATTGATCAGGCGTTCGGCACGGTGTCGCCCGGGCTTGGCGGCATCTTCTCGCCGTCTGGTGGGTACGCCAGCGTTCTCGGCGGCGGCTCGCTCACCGGCAGCATAGGCCAATACGCATCCGCGATCCGGGCGGTGGAAAGCCTTGGCAGCGGCGGGTACTCCGCACTGGGCCCTGTGCTGAAGAGTGGCGACCAGGCGCTTGGCGCCTATCAGATCATGGCGAGCAACTTGCCGTCATGGTCTCAGTCCGCACTTGGCAGGTCGGTGTCGCGATCTGAATTCATGGGCTCGCCTGACATTCAGGATGCCATCTTCGAGCATCAGTTCGGGAGCTACCTCAACAAGTACGGTAATCCTCAGGATGCCGCCTCGGCGTGGTTCACCGGTGGCCCGCTGTCGAGCGGCGCCGGCAAGATGGATGTGCTTGGCACCACCGGTTCGAAGTATGTCGACAAGTTCAATTCGGCGCTGGAGAAGCTTGGCGGCACCACCCAGAGCGCGACGGGCGCGCTGAATTCGCTTGGTGGCGCCTCGCAGGGGCTGATATCGAAGTTCACCGAGATGGGCCAAAGCCTCTTGAGCAGCCTGACGCCGGCGACGAGCGGATCGGGCTGGTTCCAGGGGCTCTCAGGTCTGTTTGGTGGCTCCGCTGGTGCCCTCGGCTTCATGAATTCGATCTCGCCCGCCGCCACCTCCGACATCCTTTCCGGCTCGTGGGGCCTCTTCGACCGCGGCGGCTGGACCGGCGCCGGCGCGAAGGACCAGCCCGCCGGAATCGTCCATGCAGGCGAGATCGTCTGGAGCCAGGACGACATCCGCCGCGCCGGTGGTGCCGGTGTCGTCGAAGGCATGCGTCTGGGTTATCGCGGCTACGCCAGAGGCGGTACCGTGCTCGACCGCAACCGCTTCGCTTTCGGCAGCCGGCATAGCGACAGCATCGGAGCATCGGCGTTCAATGGGAGCCGCCACAACGGCGCCGCCAACGATCGCCCGACCACCGTCAACCAGACCAACAACTTCATCTTCCGCGAGAATCCGGCGACCCCGGCGAGTCAGAACCAGATCGCAGCCAAGACCGCCCGGTCGGTCGAGAAGGTGAGCAGGACAGCATGACGTTCTACAATGTCGTGGTGCCAGGTTCGGTCTCGCAGGGGACCGAGGCAGCGCCGGTTAGCCTCGTGGATATCGCCCGTGGCCCGACGGGATTCGAGCAGCGGAAATCGAAACGGTCCCGGCGCCTGCGTCGCTTCAATATCGCGAAGAACATCCGGAGCGTAAACGACGTCTACGACATCCTGCAGCTCTTCGAGGTGATGAATGGTCCCCAGCATTCCTTCGCCTGCAAGAACCTGATCGACTATAAGAGCTGCAAACCCGCGAACGATATTTCGATGACTGACGCCCTGATCGGCGTCGGCGACGGCTCCAATCTCAATTTCCAGCTGAAGAAGCAATACAAGGTCACCAAGGTCGACAACACGGTGGTTGCGATCGATCGCACCATCTATCTACCGATGGTTGCCAGCGCCGGCATCCCGGCGCCTCTCATCGCGGTCGACGGCGTCTTGAAGACGGAAGCGGTTGACTACGTCATCAACTATGAGACCGGCGCGGTGGCCTTCATTGCAGGTCATGCCCCGGCCAACCTCAAAAATGTAACTGCCGGCTTCTGGTTCAACGAAAAGGTACGGTTCGATACCAATGACCTCTCCCAGGTCATGGAATTCTTCCGTGTCGGTTCGGTGCCGTCGATCCCGCTGATCGAGGTGCTCAATGACTAGGACGGTTCCAGCCAACGTCGCCACCGCGATCGGCTCGACGGCGTTCGAGCTCGCGACACTGGTGCTGATCACGCAGCCTTCCGGCGATCGGCTGGCCTATACCGACTGGGGCGAGCCGCTCGACGTGGATCTGTTCGGCGACGGCACCGAGACCTACCAGCCTGCAAAGTTCAACGAGCTTTCGGCCTTCTCGGCGCAGATCAACGCGCCGATCGACGACCGCGAGTTCAAGATCAACCTCGACAGCGACACGCCGACCGCCAACGATATCAGGCGCGGACGGCTGGACAACTCGACGGTCGCCATCGGCTATGTCGTGCCAAGTGATATCGCAAACCCGTGGTTCTACGCCACCTACGATTTCGGCCAGGCAGGTATCAACGGCCTCGTCGCCCGTCTCGAAATGATGGGAACGGAGAAGCGGCTCGAGCAGCCCGTCGGCCGCACGCTCACCGCAAACTGCCCGTTCAGTTACGGCGACAAGGATTGCGGCATTCCGACCAGGGCCGATGCCTGGGCCGATTCCCACGCTTATGCGCTTGACGACATCGTCAAGCGACTGACCGGTTCGGGCATCTACTGGTTCAAGGCGACGGTCGCCGGGACGAGCGATGTTGCGGAGCCGACCTGGCCGTCCACGCTCGGCGGCACCGTCGTCGATGGCGGCGTGACCTGGACCGCGATCCGCGCGCGCCGTCTGATCGGCACCGTGACGGCGTCTCCCGATCGGCTCACCCTGACGGCAACCGGCATCAGCGTTGCGGCCGACTATTACGGCGAGGGCTTCATCACCTTCCAGACCGGGGCCAACGCCGGCGACGTGCGCAAGGTGAAGTCCGACAACGGCACTGGCGCGCTGGTCATTCACCAGGCCGCCTATGACGACATTGCCATCGGCGACACCTTTGAGGCTCTGGTCGGCTGCCGGCATCGCCGCGTCGAAGACTGCATCACCAAGCACAACAACGCGGCGAACTCGCGCACCAAGACGCTGCGCTATGGCGGCTTTGACTTCCTCGCCGGTGAGAACATCACCGCAACCGCTCCGAAGGCCTGACCGACCGAATGACCGCAGAAGCTTTTGTCGCCGCCGCACGCGCCTTCATCGGCGTGCCGTGGGTGCACCAGGGCCGCTCAGAGCGCGGCATGGACTGCGTTGGCCTAGTCGTGCTTGCCGCGCGCGCTGTCGGCATCGACGCCCCGACGAAGGCCGACTACGGCCGGTTCCAGTATTACCCGCAGGCGCGCGAATACCTCGAGCAGTTCTGCGACCGCGTCGGCTCGCCCGAGGTCGGGGATATCGTCCTCTTCAAGACGACGCAGTCGCTGCACATGGCCATCGTCTCCGAGGTCGCCGAGGGCCGCATCGTTCGCGTGATCCAGGCGCTGGGCCACAAGGCCAACGTCGTCGACACCGCCCTGGCATTTCCTCCGCTTCAGCTTTGGAGGCTGAAATGGCCTTCATAGCGCCTCTCGCCGGTGCCGCTGTCGGTGGCGGTCTGCTCGGCTCGATCGTCACCACCGCCGTCGGCATCGGCATCAACCTCGCCATCGCCTATTTCTTCCCGCAGAAGATCAAGGGACCGCGCGCCGAAAGCCTGAAGGCGCAGACCTCGCGCTATGGCGAGCAGCTCACCCGCTGGTACGGTGCCGTCCGCACCGCCGGTGCCGTGATCTGGCTCAAAGGCGACCATGTCGACGAGCACGTCAAGACGGAGCGCCAGGGCAAGGCGCTCGGGCCGGAGGTCACGACCTACAGCTATACCGCCACCTTTGCCGTCGCCTTCGCCTGGAACGGGCCAGCGAGCGGCATCACCCGCATTTGGGCCGACGACAAGCTGATCTTCGACGTCTCGTTTGAGGCGCTTCAGAATGCCATCGACAACGGCGGCAAGGGCATCGGCGTCGCCAAGGGCGCCTCGATCACGCTCTACCTCGGCACCGATACACAGGAGCCGGATCCTGATATTGAAGCTGACCGAGGTGCGGGCAACGTGCCGGCATGGCCCGGCATCGTCTACGCCGTCATCAAGAACCTGCCGCTCGACGAGTTCGGCATCCGCGTCCCAAACATCGAAGCTGAGATCACCCAGGCGCAAAGTTCGGCAACGACCAGCGTCGCTCCGACCTATGCCTCGGCCGCCGTTTCGCTGGTTGACTGCTATGGCGACTATTTCGCCAATGCTGGCGGTACGACGCTCTATAT
>NZ_RZOI01000001.1:0-40127 GCF_004022645.1 Mesorhizobium sp. M4A.F.Ca.ET.020.02.1.1
GAGCACGAGCTTCTGCAGGATGCTCATCTGGGGTCGCGCCGGGCTGTTACTTGAAACGGTAGGTGATGCGGCCCTTGGTCAGGTCGTAGGGCGTCATCTCGACCAGGACCTTGTCGCCGGTCAGCACGCGGATACGGTTCTTGCGCATGCGGCCGGCCGTGTGGGCGATGATCTCGTGTTCGTTTTCGAGCTTCACCCGGAACATCGCGTTGGGCAGCAGTTCCGTGACCACACCCGGAAACTCGAGGACTTCTTCCTTCGGCATTCGATACCTTTGCTTGGATTTCGGTTCCGGCGCTCGGATGATTTCCGGCCGAACCGACCGGAAATCATCCGACTCCGGCCGGAATTTCGGCGAAACCTATATGATAATCGTCCGCTTGTGAACACGCTTAATCCAAGGCGCTTTTTGCCTCGGATGCGGGAAAACGTCTGGCGATGCGCGCCTTCAGGCGCTCGCGCACATCGCGATAGGCGGCCATGATGTGCTCGCGCGTGCCGCCGGCATCCGTCGGGTCCGGCATCGGCCAGTATTCGACCTCGACGGCGAGCGAGCGGGTGAGCTCGAGCGCCGCGTGGTGCGCCTCCGGCGCCAGCGTGACGATCAGGTCGAAATAGTCGTCCTCCAGCTCGTCCATGGTCCTCGGCTGGCGCTCACCGAGCGACAGCGTGTCCTCGGTCAACACCGCGTCGACGAACGGGTCGCGTTCGCCCGCGCGCACGCCGGCCGAGGCGACGAAGATGGCCGAGGGCAGCATGCGCCGCGCCAGCGCCTCGGCCATCGGCGAACGCACGGCGTTCATGCCGCACAGAAAGAGGACCGAATGCGGCAGCGAGGCCAGGGCCTAGCCTCGCCAGTGCAGCACGCAGACCAGCGTGAACAGCCGGCGCGCCGTGTCGAAATCGATGTCGATCTTGCCGGCAAGTCGGTCCATCAGAGTTTGCGAACCCTCATTGTGCAGGCCGCGCCGGCCCATGTCGATCGCCTCGATATGGCTCGGCGTCGACGAGCGGATGGCGTCGTAATAGCTTTCGCAGATCAGGTAATAGTCCTTGACGATGCGCCGCAGCGGCGTCAGCGACAGGATGTGCGTGACGACGGCCGCGCCATCCTCGCGCGCCACGGCGAAGACCAGCCGGGAATCGACCAGCGACAGCTTCAGCCTGTACGGTCCGGCTCCGTCGTCATTGACCGGCTGGAAACTGTTTTCCTCGATCAGGTCGAAGATCGCCACCGCCCGCTCGTGCTCGACATCGGGCGTCGAACGGCCGATCGATTCGTCGAGCTCGACATCGATCAGCCTGGCGCGGGTTTGGTCGTAGTCGGACATCGCTACATGTTCAACCTGATCGCGACGGAACGGCCATGCGCATCAAGCCCTTCCGCCCTGGCGAGCGCGATCGCCGCCGGCGCCAGCGTGCGCAGCTGCTCCGGCCCGAGCTTGAGGATCGAGGTGCGCTTGACGAAATCGAGCACCGAAAGCCCCGATGAGAAGCGCGCCGAGCGCGCGGTCGGCAGCACGTGGTTTGAGCCGCCGACATAGTCGCCGATGACCTCGGGCGTGTGGCGGCCAAGGAAGACGGCGCCGGCATTGCGCATCCTGGCAAGGAAGGCCTCGGCGTCGTCGATGGCAAGTTCCACATGTTCGGCGGCGATGCGGTCGACCAGCGGCAGCGAGGCTTCGATCGTCGGCACCAGGATGACGGCGCCGAAATCGCGCCAGCTTGCAGCGGCGGTCTCGGCGCGTGGCAGGTTCTGCAACTGGCGCTGGACGGCTTCCTCCACCGCCTTGCCGAAGGCGGGGTCGTCGGTGATCAGAATCGATTGCGCCGACACGTCATGCTCGGCCTGGGCCAAAAGGTCGGCGGCGATCCACTCGGGGTCGTTGCTGCCGTCGGCCACCACCAGCACTTCCGACGGTCCGGCGATCATGTCGATGCCGACCGTGCCGAACACCTGGCGCTTGGCCGCCGCGACATAGGCGTTGCCGGGCCCGACGATCTTGGCGACCGGCCTTATCGTGTCCGTGCCATAGGCAAGGGCGGCGATCGCCTGCGCGCCGCCGACGCGGTAGACCTCGGAGACGCCGGCGATATCGGCCGCCACCAGCACCAGCGGGTTGATGACGCCGCCCGGCGCCGGCACCACGATGACGATGCGCTCGACGCCGGCAACCTTGGCCGGCACCGCGTTCATCAGCACCGAGCTCGGATAGCTTGCGGTACCGCCCGGCACGTAGAGCCCGACAGCCTCGATCGCCGTCCAGCGCGAGCCGAGCTCGACGCCGGCGGCGTCCGTGTAGCGGTCGTCCTTCGGCTTCTGCCGCTCGTGATGCGAGCGGATGCGGTCGCGGGCGAAGCGCAGCGCCTCGACCGTTTGCGGATCGGCCTCGGCATAGGCCTTGGCGATGTCATCCTTGGAGACGGCGACGCCAAGCTTGGCGAGGTCGGCCTTGTCGAACTTCAGCGTATAGTCGATGAGGGCCTTGTCGCCCTCGGCGCGCACGCACTGGACGATCTCGCGCACCGCGGCGTCGACATCGGCCGACACCTCCCGCTTGGTCGTCAGGAAGGCGGCGAAACGCTGCTCGAAATCGGCGTCGGAATGGCTGAGTGTGATGGCCATCTGCTGCGCTCAAGCCCTGTGCACGGGACGCGAGGAGGCTTCCCAGGTGCCGCCTATGTCGGCAAGCCGCGCCTCGATGCACTCGACATCGAGCATGATCGTGCCGCCGCCGGAGAAGATAAGCTCGACGATGCCGGCGGGCTTGCTGATTTCGATAAAGCTGATCGCCAAAAGTGACAGCACCTCGGCCGGCTTGTCGCGGGCGATACCGCTGGTCTTGGCGCCTAGCACGCGGTCGAAATGCAGCACCGCCTGCCGCCGCTCATTGTGCTGGCGGAACAGGCTGGATTTCGCCTCCCAGACGAAACGGTTCATGGTCAGCACGAAGCGCTTGGCCGCCGGCAGGAATTCGAGGTCCGAGACCTTCATCACGGCGTCCTGGACATGGGCCGAGACGATGCCCAGGTCCTGGTCGTCGAGCGCGATGAGCTTGAGAGCCATGCGGAATTTGTACCTAACGTTGGTTTCAAGCTTCGTGTTAGGCGGTCTTTCCATTCCGCGCAACCGCACAGGGTTTCTGTCAAGGCAACCGGCTCAGGTTTGCCAGCGGACTTCTCCCCCGTTTACGGGCAGAAGGTGCCGGCAGGCGGATGAGGGGCGGCGCCGACTTTTAACAATTGGCCATTCCAAAACGAGTTGAAGGCCTCTTTGTCTGCAACGGGTGCCTTGCGGCCGTCAGCCCGAAATCCGCTCTATCACCGCGCCGCAGCCGGAAAGCTTCTCCTCCAGCCGCTCGAAGCCGCGGTCGAGGTGATAGACGCGGTTGACCGTGGTCTCGCCTTCGGCGGCAAGGCCAGCGATGACCAGCGAGACCGAGGCGCGCAGATCGGTCGCCATCACCGGCGCGCCCTTCAGCTTGGCGACGCCGTCGACGATGGCCGTCTGGCCGGAAAGCGTGATGTGGGCGCCGAGCCGGGCGAGCTCCTGCACATGCATGAAACGGTTCTCGAAGATGGTCTCGGTGATGCGCGACTTGCCCTTGGCCATGGTCATCAGGCCCATGAACTGCGCCTGCAAATCGGTCGGGAAGGCCGGGAAGGGCGCCGTCGTCACGTCGACCGGCGCAATGCCGGCGCCGTTGCGCCGGACGCGGATGCCGGAATTGGTCGGCGTGATCTCGGCGCCGGTCTCGGAAATGACATCGAGCGCGGTCTGCAGCAATTCTGGTCGGGCGCCTTCGAGCACGACGTCGCCGCCGGTCATCGCCACCGCCATCGCATAGGTGCCGGTCTCGATGCGGTCGGGAATGACGCGCACGCGGGCCCCCGACAGCGCCTCGACGCCATCGATGGTGATGGTTGGCGTGCCGGCGCCGGAAATCCTGGCGCCCATGGCGTTGAGGCATTCGGCGAGGTTGACGATCTCGGGTTCGCAAGCGGCGTTTTCCAGCACCGTCTCGCCCTTGGCCAGCGAAGCAGCCATCATCAGCACATGAGTGGCGCCGACCGACACTTTCGGGAACACATAGCGGTTGCCGACGAGACGGCCGTTTTTGGTCTTGGCGATGACATAGCCGGTGTCGACGTCGAGATCGGCGCCGAGCGCCTGCAGGCCTTCCAGGAACAGGTCGACCGGGCGCGTGCCGATGGCGCAGCCGCCCGGCAGCGACACCTTTGCCTCGCCCATGCGGGCCAGCAGCGGCCCGATCACCCAGAAGGAGGCGCGCATCTTCGACACCAGTTCATACGGCGCCGTGGTGTCGACGATGTTGCGGGCGGAGAAATTGATGGTGCGCGAATAGCCTTCCTGCTGCTTCTCACGACGGCCGTTGACCGAATAGTCGACGCCGTGATTGCCGAGGATGCGGATCAATTGCTCGACATCGGCCAGATGCGGCACGTTCTCCAGCGTCAGCGTGTCGTCGGTGAGCAGCGAGGCGATCATCAGCGGCAATGCCGCGTTTTTCGCGCCGGAGATCGGAATGCTTCCGGCGAGCTTGTTGCCGCCGACAATTCTGATGCGATCCATGAGAGAATGTCCCCTCGGCCGGAACGGCCGGTTCAATCGTTTGAGTATCGGCCCGTCTAGACCATTGGCCGGCTTGGTTCAAGGATTCTGGGTCCCCTGCGCCGAGTGTGGCGGAGCAGTGTGGCCGGGTTTGGGCTAGTCCTTGTGCATTTTTCCAGCAGTCGGCAATCCTTCCGGCCGCTGATCGGGCTCATTGGCGCGCCGCTTGTCGGCGTCGCCCGAGCGGCGCGAGCGCGACTGCGCCTTGCGCTTCCCGAGATTGGCGCGCAAGGCTTCGGCGAGCCGGTCCTTGCGGTCGCCTGCGCCTTTTTTCGGTGGATTTGCCTTGTCATTCATCGTCCCATCCCCGGCCGGCTGACTAGCCAACCTTGCTGAGGCATAGCCAACATTGTGGCGCGGCCATGTCGAGGAAGGCGGCTTCCACAGCCGCGGCATTGCCAATGCATGTCGCCCAAAAAGTGCGCAGTGGTTTCGGGACAACGACATGCAACACTCAGGGTCATGCCGCCCAAAACCGCGTGGCGGTTTTGCGACGATGAAGCGCGACACTTTAGGTTTTTCTTGGCCTTGCGCTCGCCGGTTCGTTATGGCAGAAGCCCCGCCATCGGCTGCGGTAGCTCAGTGGTAGAGCACTCCCTTGGTAAGGGAGAGGTCGAGAGTTCAATCCTCTCTCGCAGCACCAGCCTATCCCATTGAAATCGCTGAAGTCCTTGACATGCAAGGGCTTGTGCCCATCTTTCACACCGATTTCAGGACATGGGCGTCGTCGAAGTCCGCGAGCTTCGGATGCGTGATCGTCGGAGCATTCGCGAGGCTGAGGACGCATTCGCGGTAACGATCGAGCCACCTCTGGCGTTCACCGTCGCTGATGCGCGCTGGTGCGTGCACAAGGAAAGGCTCGATAACCGTGAAGCCTACAAAAATGGAGCATTCCGTGGTTGACGGGAACAGGATCTCCGAGATTGGGCCGTTCAGTCCACAGCCTGAATAGATCGGCGGCGGTCCGCCGATGGTGACGGAACACATCGCTCGTTTTCCCGCAAAGACGCTGCGATCATAGCATTTGCCGCCGCCATAGATGCGGCCGCCGGGACGCGAACACTCGGTCAACCCAGCCCTTGAGGATCGCCGGCAGCCCGAACCACCAGAGCGGGAACTGCAGGATCAAGGCGTCGCACCAGAAAAGCTTGCCCATCTCCGCCTGGATGTCCGGCGCGAACCCGTCATGGGCAGCCGCGTTCGCCTCCTCAGACTGCTGACGGTAGTAGTTTGCGTCGCGTATCGTCGTGAAGTTGCGACGATCTGATATTGGGTTGAAGCCGATAGCATAGAGATCTGAGACAACAACTTCGTGTCCCGCCGCAGACAACCCTGTGCGGCGCGGGTCAGGGCGCCGTTGAAGCTGTTGGGCTCGGGGTGGGCGTGAACGATGAAGATGCGCACCGTGCTTTTCCCCCTCGGTCGGAATGTTCACCTTCCAGGCGCCGAGAGAACCCGCGCCGCGACATAGTCTAGCGAGAACACACCGGCGCCGCGTGCCAGCACGAGCAGCAGCAACGACGCCCATAGCAGGTGCTCCGCCCAGTTCTCCGGATAGACGAAGATCTGGATGACGGAGACGACGCCGATCAGCATGAGGGCAGCGAGGCGCGAAAACAGCCCGAGGAATATCAACACCGAGCCCGTCAGTTCAGCCGCCGTGGCCAGTAGCGCCGCGATCGACGGGTCGATGAACGGCAGATTGTATTCGTTGGCGAAAAGCTGCAGCGTCACCGGCCAGGATACGAGCTTCGTCTGCGCGGACTGCCAGAAGACATGCGCGACCGCGACGCGTGCGGCGAGCTGGACCAGCGAAAACGGAATGTGTTCGGGAAGCTTGATGATACGCTTGTAGAAGCCGACAAAGCCGGCCGGGTTGGACGAGGAGTGTTCGGATATTGCGGTCATGACCATCTCCATCAATTTGAGGGGGAATTCGCGGCGACTCGCACGTTGGTGACGAGCCTGTCGCGGAACAGACGCATAAGGGCGGAAACCAGGTCGAAGGTCGGGTCGAGAGCCAGGGCACGGCCAGTGGCATGCTCGAGGCCGAGACCGTGTTTCAGCGAATGCCAGAAGGCGAAGCTCGCGCGGTCGAGCAGAAAAAGCCGCACATAGTTCCCCGATCGCCACAACGCCACACGTTCGGGACGCCTTGTCCAGGTGGTGCCTTCGTCGGCCGCCGTCTCCTGTTGATGCGCCATCCATACCGACAGGATCGACCAGTGCGAGACGATCAGCCGCAGTGAAGGCTGGAGCAGGATATCCGGCGAGGGCCCGAGGTCGGTGTTGTCGTATTCTGCGAGGCTGCGGGGCGGCAGCGAAGCCGTATCGAGTGCCTCCGCTATGGCCCATTCCAGCCGCGCCGTTTCGGCGACGATCGGCATGTCGGACAGCGTGTCGATGGTCTTCAGGAAGCGCGGGAAGCCGGCCCCATAGCGCGAAAGACGGGATTCAACCGGCGGGTGGCGTCGAATGAACTCGCTCGCCACATAACGGAAGAAGCGTTCGTCTACCAGCCGGACGGTGACGGGAAAAACCGCCATCAGCGCCGCGGTCAGCGAACTGCGCGTGTTGTTCTGGTAGATGCGCAGGCGGGCCAACGGATCGGCCCTGCCGGCGGTCAGCACATTTGCGGCTGCGACTGGTTCCATGGCGAGCACCGATCGCGCCCGGGTGGTCTGCAGGAGTTCAAGCGGCAGCATGGTATTCCTCCTCAATTGACGGCAACGCTGCGGACATGGACGGCCTGGCGGCTCTGGCAGCGGCAAACGCCGCAAGCACCGGCATGCTGGTCGTCGTTTCGCCTTCGAGAGAAAGGCGGATGGGCGCCGACCGGGCTTCGGTCGTTTGGTTGCGTCTCGCAACCTGCCGACGGTTGAACATGATCGAGGCGGTCAGCATGTCGGCCCACATCGCTTCGCCAAGCAGCACGTCGAGAACGGGAACGTCGGTGTCCCATTCGATCAACGTCGGGCGCGGTCCGAGCCGGCCCACGGCATGCTGGTAGAGCGCCCAGACGACCGGCGGCACCCGCGAGCCATGGTCGTCGATGAGCACGGTGTCGGCACCGACCTGATTGATCGCGTGGCCGGCAAGATGGATTTCGCCGATCGCGTCGGCCGGCAGCGCATCGATGAAGGCTTTGGCGTCATACTGCAAATTGTGCGCCGAAACCTGGACGTTGTTGACGTCCAGCAGCAGGCCGCAGCCTGTTCTCGCCACCAGCTCGGCCAGGAATTCGGCCTCGTTCATCGAGGAGTCCGCAAAGGCCAGATAGGCCGACAGGTTCTCGATGAGCACCTGCCGCTTCAGCGTGTCCTGGACGGTCTCGACATTGCGGGCAACGACGGCCAGCGCCTCTTCGTCATAGCGCAGCGGCAAGAGATCATTGAGATAGGCGCCGTCGGCAACGCTCCAGGCGAGATGCTCCGAGACCAGATCGGGCTGGAAGCGCGCGCAGACCTTGCGCAGGCGCTCCAGATGGGCACGGTCAACTCCCCGCGCGCTGCCGAGCGACAGGCCAACGCCATGCACCGAAAGCGGGTAGATCTCACGCAGCCGCTCTAGCGCCTCGACGCAGGCGCCGTCTCCCATGTAGTTCTCGGCATGAACTTCGAGCCAGCCGGCGGAGGGCCGTCGCGTCAGCATCTCCGAGATGTGGGGGGAGCGAAGACCGATGCCCGCTGATGCGGGGATCGCGAGGGGCTGAAACGCACGGGACATCGGTCTGCTCCATTCAAGAGGGTCGGTTCGAAGTCTGGATCGTTCAGGCTTTCGGCTTGTCGCTGCCGCCGGTGATCTTGGCGCAGCTGCCTGCGGGCACGTAGAGCCAGGAATCCGGCTGATTGTCGGTGGTTGCGGTGCCGGCGCATGAATGCGTCGCGGTCTGGCAGTCGTTCTGGCCGGCCTTGACGACGCCGTAGCACTTCTCGAAGGCGAAGCCGGGCTTGGCGGCGGGACCGCTGTAGGCCGCCGTCGCGGCGAGCGAAGTGGCGGCCGCGAGCGCCGATCCGATGAGGGTCTTGGTGTTGATCACAGGCTTGTCTCCTGGTTGGTGTTTCGAGGGAAAGACCGGCCTCCAGGGCCCGTCTGCATGCAGTCTCTCCGATCGTGACGCCGAGCTGAAATGCTGTCTCGGCATGGAATTGATACGCGGCCACTATGTTCTGGAGAGCGATGCGAAAAAGCCCTCCGGCGGGGGCCACCGGAGGGCTTGGCGCCTGCGTTCGGGAGTATGCGAAGCAGACGCTGCTAGGCGGGAGGGAGGCGCGCCTATATGTGTTGGGCTCGGCAGCCGACAGCTGGGCGTTCGTCGATGCCGAAAAGATCGGCGACAAGCCAGCCTTCGGCACATTGCCGACCTCTGTCACGCAAGCCAGTCAGTTCACCCCAGTCGATCCAGGGTCTCGCGAAGAGCGCAGCCCCACCTCGGTATTGACTGTCGAAGATGGTGTGAACCGGCGCGCATTTGGTCGTGCAATGGGTGGAGGAGAAGCTGCGATCCGGACATAGTGTCGTGAACAGTGAAGGCCTACCTGCGATGATCAGGCGATGGCTGGTTTTCGGCGACCGAGCAGGCGGCAACTGCGAGAGCTCGCCATCACCCCAATAGCTGTCGCCGTCGATTTCGACAGGCGGGGAGAGGAACGGGACGGTGGCTGCCGCCACGATCGCGTTGATCGACAATTGCTCGCCTGTGAAGACCTTCACGGCGTCGGTGCCGGCGTTGACGGCCAGGACGCCGAGTTTCACCGGGCAGCGCTCGTCGCGGAGTTGCTCGATGTCGATCGACTGTTCCAGTATCGATCGAAGCAGACTGGCTCTGTCGATGGAGAACATCGAGGCGTGGCTGACGCGCCGCCAGAAGTTGGTGAGCGCCATCCGAGCGCCACGCCGGCCGCCAAGGCTCAAGCCGTAGGCCAGGACCGCCGCCTCCACAGCTCCGAAACCGGACGCTGTAACGGCGCTGAAGACAAGGTTCGGCTCATCCAGCAGGCGGTCGAGCACGCCCCAGACGAAGGCGCCGTGTGCATCACTTGCCAGGATGATGTCGACAGACTGCCCCTCTTCCAGCCGGGAACGCGTCCCGGGAATGATGGCCTGGTCAATTCGCGTTCCGGACTGGACGTGCATCTCTTGGTCTCCATCCCAAAGTCGCTGGCGGGGCGACTGGTGAGGAGACTGCCGCATCTTCTTCTTCAGCCGAAATGCCAAGGTGGCATGAAGTCCATAGGCAGATTGCATTGGCTGCCGGTCTTTTCGGGCCGCACTCTTCCTCCCGATCAGGCCAGGCGATGCGTGTCACCAACTCTGGCATCGTTGCCAGAACCGCGGCCTGGAACAGGAGGTGAATGATGAGAAGACCACTCGTCTGTGTGGCTGCGCTTTCAATTGGTCTTGGTGCGAGCCCGGCTTCAGCTGACCCGTTCAATGACCTCGCCGCATTGCCGACGTTCTATACGGACGCCACGATGCAGACGATGAAACCGATGGCCGGGTTCAAGAAGGCCTGGTTCGCCGTGCCGAAGCATGACCGGGTCAAGATGACGAAGGCTTGCAACGACCCGTCGATGAGTAAGCCCCACGCCCAATTCTGCGCCAACGTCCTCGCTTTGGGCGGAGCTAATTAGCGGTGCGACCGTAGACATCTACGAGATGCATGCCCGGCATAACCTCGATACGCAGATGGCATTGGCAGGTTGCCGGCTGGTCGTCGCAAGATCAAACTCAGCAATGAGGAACTCGGAAATTCTGACTTGCTGTCAATCAGTCAAACGGTCGTCGATAGGGCGACTACCCGATCAGAGAAGGACTTGAAAATGAATCTAAAAGCTATCTGCCTCGGTGCTTTTGCCATTTCCAAGCTCGGCGGCGTTGCCTTCGCCGGCGCGCTCGACGAACCGTCCAACATGCAGCCCTTCTTCACCGATTCCGGCATGAAGGCGATGAAGTCGAGTGCCGACTTCGAGACGGCGTGGAAAGCCATGCCGAAGGCGACGCAGGATGCGATGATGAAGGAATGCAACGACGCCGCCATGAGCAAGCCGCATGCTCAGTTCTGCGCCCAGCTCTTCGCCTTGGGCCATCACAGCTGACGCTTCCCGGCGCCGAGCACTATTGCACGGTTTGATGGCGGGCCCTGGCCCGCCATTGGCGCATGACGAAACGCTATCGACTTCATAGCCCCCGTGCATTGGCGTGATGGAATGGTTTGCGGCACGGTTCCAACCTGCACATGCATCTATGCAGCAGAGGGATAAACCGGCATGGACATTCATCACATCCGCTACTTCCTGGCCGTGTGCGAGACGCGGAACTTCACGCGCGCCGGCGAAAAATGCAACGTCACCCAACCAGCGCTGTCGCGCGCCATCCAGCAGTTGGAGGATGAGGTCGGCGGCCTGCTGTTTCGCCGCGAACGGAACCTGACCCACCTTACCGATCTGGGTGCCCTGCTACGCCCGCGGTTCCAGCAGATCCTCGACGAGGTGACCGGCGTGCGCCAGGAGGCGTCGAAATTCCTTTGCCTGGAAAACGCAAATCTCAAGGTTGGCGTCATGTGCACCATTGGTCCGCGTCGCTTCACCGGCTTGCTGGCCGATTTCAACAGACGCCAGCAGGGCATCCAGTTGCAGCTGGTGGAGGGTGTGCCGGCTTCGCTGTCGCAACTGCTTGAAGCGGGTGAGATCGACGTCGCCATCATGGCGTCCAGCAACAGTTTTCCGGAGCGTTTCGACGTCACTCCGCTCTATCGCGAGCGGTTCGTCCTGGCCTTCCCGAACGGTCACCGGCTGGCTCGCAACGACAATGTCGCCATTTCCGAACTCGACGGCGAGAACTACCTGAGAAGGTTGAATTGCGAGTATCGCGACCACCTCGCCGGTCTCTGCAATGACCGCGGTGTGAAGCTCAGGATATCCTACGCCAGCGAGCGCGAAGACTGGATCCAGAACATGGTTTCCGGTGGACTTGGCATCTGCTTCATCCCGGAATTCAGCGCCGTCATCCCGGGCTTGCAGATCAGGCCTGTCATCGACCCCGAGGTTTGGCGGGAGGTCTCGCTGGTCGTCGTGTCGGGCCGCCGGTTCTCACCGGCGACCTCGACCTTCGTGAACAGTGTCAAGGCACACAGCTGGCCGGAAAGCGGCATAGATCTGCCGGCCAGGAAAACGGCTGCGTAGCATTCGAAATGAAGTCTAACGCCGCGATAAATGTCGTGGCGAAACAGTCTCGTTGGCGCGGTTGTCCATCATAGTTTTCAGGTATCGAATTAAGAGCCAGTCAGCATTTCTCTTTCGTCGAGGCTGCCGTCACTCTCCACTCATGCCCCGCTTCCGCGATTGGGCACCGACAAAGGAGAACTAGACATGGCTTGCAAGACTATTGCATTGCGGGTGCCGCTGAAGTTGGCGTTGACACTCGGACTTCTCACCGCGACCGCCGCGTTCTCGGTGGCTCCGGTTTTCGCCGGCGACTGCCCTGCTGGCCAGGCCGCCACCACCGACATCCAGGAACATCCCAGTAAACCGGTCGGCGTGACCGACACGGTCCTTTCCGCAATCGATTTAAGCAGCAAGGGCGAAGGCTGGAAAGGCAACATGCTGCGCCTGCGCAAGCTCGTTGTTCAGCCTGGCGGCGTAGTGCCGTGGCATGAGCACAATGTCCGCCCGGCAAACATTCTGGTGGTCGAGGGCTCGATCACCGAATACCGCAGCACCTGTAAGGTCGGCATCGAACATCCGGCCGGCGACGCGACGGCCGAGTTCGGCCAGCTCGCCCACTGGTGGAAGAACAACGGCAAGGTTCCAGCGGTGCTCTATTCGGCCGACGTCCTGCCGCCTGCGATGCACGAAGACCACATGATGTGAGCCGCTCGTCGCGGTCAGCAGATCCCAGCATCAGCAATAAAATCGCGTCCTCGGGCGATGGCCTGGGGACGTGTGGCCACGGAGCCTGACATGACGTCCAGTGAACATACCGAACCGAGGCGGCTCCGCATGGTTGCCGCGGACAGCTGGCGCTTCGGCCTGATTGCCTTGATCGCGTTTCTGACGCTTGTCGACCTGTTCGCCACTCAGGCCATCCTGCCTTCGCTGGTGGCAAGATTCGGCGTCAGTCGCGCGACCATGGGTTTCGCCGTCAATGCCAGCACCTTCGGCATGGCGGTGGCCGGTATCGCCGTCGCGCTCTTCGGTCGCGGCATCGATCGCCGCAACGGCATCTGGATCAGCCTGGCCATTTTGGCGATCCCGACGACGTTGCTTTCACAGACCGACAGCATTGTGGTCTTCGCCCTGCTGCGCGTAGCGCAAGGCTTGTGCATGTCGACCGCCTTTACGCTGACGATGGCCTACCTGGCCGAGCATTTCTCCGCGCGGCAGACGACGAGCGCGCTTGCGGCTTACGTGACCGGCAATGTTGCCAGCAACTTCTTCGGCCGGCTGATGTCAGCCGCCGTCGCCGACACATTCGGCATCTCCACCAATTTTCTGATCTTCGCCGGCCTCAATCTGTTCGGCGCCGCCCTTGTCTGGCTCACACTGCAGAAGACCTCTGCAATGATGCGCGCCGATGGGATGGGCGAGCCCGCCCGCGCCGCATGGAAGGCTCCGCTGCAAAACGCCGAGCTGCGCGCCTGTTTCGCGATCGGCTTCCTGATCCTTTTCGTCTTCATCGGCACCTTCACCTATGTGAACTTCCAGCTCGTTGCGACACCGCTGTCGCTGACACCGATGGCCTTGGGCGCGGTCTATTTCGTCTTCCTGCCCTCGATGCTGACGACCCCGCTTGCCGGGCGCGTCGCGGCAGGTCTCGGTCCGAGCGGAGGGATCGGAGCGACACTCGGGCTGGCGATCGTCGGACTGCTTCTGCTGCTCGCCGCCAGCCTCCCGGTCGTTCTTGCCGGGATGGCTTTGGTCGCCATCGGCACCTTCTTGGCGCAGGCGATAGCCACCGGGCATGTGAGCCGGACCGCCTCGCGCGATCGCGCCGCCGCAAGCGGCATCTACCTTGCGTCCTACTATGCGGGCGGGCTCGCCGGCAGCTTCATCATCGGGCAGCTCTACGACCGTATCGGCTGGGCCGCGTGCGTGGGTGTGCTCGCCTCGGTTCTCGCCGGCGCGATCGCGACTGCGCGCATGTTGCAAACGCCGAGGACGTGACACGCAAAGACCGACAACTTCGCTATCCAACCAAGGAGACTGACATGACCAACTACCTGAAAACCATGATTGCAGGCGCCGCCATGCTGATGGCGGTTGCCCTTCCGGCCGCCGCATCCGACGGCGTCGTCACGGTCAAGAGCGACTATTCCGTCGCCGAGACCGTGGCTCGCATCAAGAAGGACGTGCTGAAGAAGGGCATCATGTTCTTCGGCGTGATCGACCAGGCAAGGCTTGGCAAGAATGCCGGCAACGATGTCAGGCCGTCCCGGCTGGTGATGTTCGGCAATCCGGCGCTCGGCACTACCTTCATCACGTCCAATCCCGAGGCCGGCCTGGACTGGCCGGTGCGGGTGCTGGTCTACCAGACCCCCGATGGTTCGGTTTACGCCGCCTACAGCGATTTCGACTGGATCGCCAAACGGCACGGCATCACCGACCGCACCGCGCAGTTCAAGATGGCGACGGAGGTCATCCAGTCCGTGACCTCGACGGTAAGAAAGAACTGAGCGCGGACAGTGCCGGAGATCCGCTGCCTGTGCATCCAAGGAGGGCGCCCCGCACAGCGAAACTACTCGGCGGCGGCGGCCAGAGCCTTCGCCCGTTCGCCGAACCACTTCTTCTGCGTGGCCTCGCGCACCAGCGCGCCGACTGCAGGCGAGTGCCTGCGGCCGCGTACGGTGACAAGATTGACCTCGCGCCAGAACTCCGGTTCGGTGATTGGCAAGGCCACCACGCCCGGGTGCTTGGCGGTGTGCTCAGGCATGAAACCGAAACCGAGCCCGGCCGCGATCATCGCCAGCGTCCAGTCGTCACGATCGCTCCAGTAGACCGGGCTGACCGTGACGCCCTGCTCGGCGAGGATGGCATCCGCATAGCCTGCAAACTCGCAATTGTTGCGGTGGATGTAGCTTTCGTTGCTCATATCCTTCACCCGCACCATGCGCTGGTTGGCGAGGCGATGAGCCAGGTGAACCGCCATCACCATCTGCTCTTGAAACAGTGGCAGGGAATGCACTTCTTCGTCGGGCACGTTCGACGGCAACGCATAGATGGCGGCCTCGAGGTTGCCTTCCAGCAGCCTCCGCCTCAGGCTCACGGCGTCAGAATCGCAAAGGTGAAGCTCTACGCCAGGATGATGCCCCCGGACAGCCGCGATGAGCTCGATAATCTCGTCCGGGGCGATCGTGCTCATGATGCCGACCCTGAGCGGCATCTTTTTCAAATTCACATATTGCTCGGCGATCTGCTTTGCCTGGCGCGAGTTCTCGAAGACGCCCTCGAGATAGGTCTCGACCATGCGGCCGAGCTCGGTGAGGTGCGTGAAGCGGCGCTCACGGTGGAATAGCGCTCCGCCGAATTCGTCTTCCAGCAGCTTGATGGCGCGTGAAAGCGCGGGCTGCGTGACATTGCACTGCTCGGCCGCCCTGGTGAAATTCAGCTCCTTGGCGACGGCCAAGAAGTATCTGACCTGGCTGATCTCCACTGCACGCTCCCTCACCGAACGCGCATACGCACGCCCCCGCGTTGCCGGATGATCTTACTAGCTGCCCTTACGTCAAACAACCCGATCGGTCGATCGACACCTCGGATGCGGGACCACGATCTGACCGTCGGCTATCGAATCCATGTCTCAACGGCATTTCCGCAGTTTCGGGCCGCTCGCCATACTGGTCCGCAGATCCAGAGCCGGGGTGCTGCAGCCCGTCGCTCGCAACCACTGGCCATTCGCGCCCGCGGCTCAAACAAGAGGAAATGACGATGCTCAATGGAAAGACAGCACTCATCACCGGCTCGACCAGCGGCATCGGCCAAGGCATCGCCGAAGCCTTCGCGGCCAAGGGCTGCAACATCGTTCTGAACGGTTTCGGAAATGCCGGCGAGATCGAGTTGCTGCGGAAAAAACTGGCCGTCGACCACGGTGTGACCGTCCGCTATGACGGCGCTGACATGAGCAAGGGCGATGCCATCACGGAGATGATGGACAAGGCCATCGCAGAATTCGGCGCGGTCGACATTCTGGTCAACAACGCCGGCATTCAGCATGTCGCGCCGATCGATGACTTCCCGATCGAGAGATGGGAAGCGGTCGTGGCGATCGATCTCATGTCTTCCTTCTATACGATCCGGCGTGCCCTGCAGGCGATGAAGGCGCGCAAATGGGGTCGCATAATCAACGTCGCCTCCGCGCACGCTCTGGTCGCTTCCCCTTACAAATCCGCCTACGTCGCGGCCAAGCACGGTGTCGCCGGCCTGACCAAGACGGTTGCGCTGGAAGTCGCCGAGCAGGGCATCACCGTCAACGCGGTTTGCCCCGGCTACGTGCTCACCCCGCTGGTCGAGAAGCAGATACCGGACACCGCGAGGGCGCGCGGGATCACCGAACAGCAGGTGATCAAGGATGTGCTTTTGGCCGCGCAGCCGACCAAGCAGTTCGTGACGGTGGAGCAGGTTGCTGCGCTCTGCCTGTTCCTAGCCTCGGACGAAGCGGCCTCGATCACCGGCGCAGTCATGCCGATCGAAGGCGGCTGGACCGCCCATTGAGCCGGCAACGAGGAGCGACAAGGCCATGAACAGGATCACGCGAAATCCGCCCGTCTCCGAGGCGGCACTTGAGATCGGCCCTCAGGGTGAGCCCAAACGCCAGACCGTCCTTGTCCTTCAAGGCGGTGGTGCGCTTGGGGCCTATCAGGCCGGGGTCTACCAAGCGCTCGTCGAAGGCGGCGTTGAACCGGATTGGGTCATCGGCACGTCGATCGGCGCCATCAACGCCGCGCTGATTGCCGGAAACGACCCCAGGGATCGCCTGCCGAGGCTTCAGGAGTTCTGGGACGGCGTCTGCCGGAGCAGCCCGCTCGACGAGTTTTTCCGGATGATGGTTCCGAGCAATATCTTCGCCAACATGGGCACGGTGATGCGCGGCATCCCCGGTTTCTTCGAACCGAACCCAAGCGCCATGTTCGGGCTCAATCGCGAGGTCGGCGTCGAGAATGCATCCTATTACACCACCGATCCGCTCAAAAGGACGCTGAGCAATCTGATCGACTTCGACTACCTCAACGGGCGCCACACGCGACTGACGGTCGGCGCGGTCAACGTCAACACCAGCGAACTCAAATATTTCGACACGCGTGAGATGACGTTGTCGGTGGCGCACATCATGGCGTCAGGTGCCTTGCCGCCGGCGTTTCCAGCCGTCTGCATCGACGGCGAGCCGTACTGGGACGGTGGCATCTATTCGAACACGCCGATCGAGGTGGTGCTCGACGCACGTCCGCGGCGCGACGCGCTGATCTTTGCGGTCAACATGTGGCAGCCGCGCGCCACGGAGCCGAAATCGATCTGGCAAGTGATGGGGCGGCAAAAGGACCTTCAATACGCCAGCCGCGGCAAGAGCCACGTGGCCCGCCAGGAGCAGCTGCATCGGCTTCGTCACGTCGTGCGAGAAATGGGAAAGCTCGTCCCCGAGGAGCGGCGCGAGGATACCATCTTCAAGGAGTTGGCGTCCTATGGCTGCCCTTCGGTCATGCATCTTGTCCGGCTCCTTTCGCCGCGCCTCGACGGCGAGGACCACACCAAGGACATCGATTTCACCCGCTCGGGCATCCGCACTCGCTGGCAAGCAGGATACGAGCATGGGCAGCGCGTCCTCGCGGAAAAGCCGTGGGAATGCGAGGTCGACATGCTGCAGGGCATCGTCATCCACGAGTCGCAAGAGTGATGGGCGCGCGCCGAGGAAGACACGGAGACCACCGATGCAGATCATCACCCCCGGCATGCGATTGATTCCGGAAGCCGTGCTTGCCAACAATGCCGCGCTGTTCCGCACGATCACGGAGACTCCCTCGCATGCGGACAAGTCCCTGCATCGCGTGGTCATTGTGGGCGGCGGCGCCGGCGGCCTGGAACTGGCGACACGGCTCGGCCGCAAGTTCGGCAAACGGCGGCTTTCCGTCACACTTGTCGATCGCAACCGCACCCATATCTGGAAGCCGCTGTTGCATGAGGTGGCGTCGGGCGCGCTGAACACTTCGCATGACGCCGTCGAATACATCGCCCATGCCAGCCGGCACCACTATCGATACCGTATAGGCGAAGTCGTCGGCATCGATCGTGCAAAGCGCCAGGTCTTCGTCGCGCCCAGCTTCGACGACGACGGCAGGCAGATCATACCGCCGCGGGTGCTGGGCTATGACACGCTGGTGCTGGCCGTCGGCAGCGTCAGCAACGATTTCGGCACGCCGGGTGCCGCGCGCCATGCCATTTCGCTCGACACGGCTGAGCAGGCCACCCGCTTCAACAAGCGCATGATAGACGCATGCCTGCGGGCCAATGCGCAATACGAGCAACTGTCGCCCGGTCAGCTCCATTGCGTCATCGTCGGCGCCGGAGCGACCGGCGTCGAACTGGCCGCGGAACTGCACAAATCGATGCGGGAAATCGCTTCGCACAACCTCGACAACATCGACTTCGAGAAGTTGATTCGCATCACCATCGTCGAGGCCGGGCCGCGCATCCTGCCGGCGCTTCAGGAGCACATGGCGCGGGCTTCGGCACGCCTGCTCATCAAGATGGGCGTCCAGATACGCTGCGGCATCAAGGTCACCGAAGTGACCGAGGAGGGCATCAGGCTGGGCGAAAAGCTGTTTGTGCCAGCAGAGCTCGTGGTCTGGGCGGCCGGGATCAAGGCGCCGGATTTCCTGAAGACTCTCGATGGCCTCGAGACAGACCGCATCAACCGCCTGATGGTGGACGAGACCTTGCGTGCTGTAGGAGACGAGAATGTGTTCGCGATCGGCGACTGCGCGAACTGCGTCCTGCCGGGCGAAGACAATGCCTTGCCGCCTCGCGCCCAGACGGCTCATCAACAGGCCGACCACCTGGTGAAGGTGGTTGCCGCGCGCCTCGCGGGACAGGCCACGCCGGCCTTCCGCTACCGCGACTACGGCTCCCTTGTCTCGCTTGCCGACTACGGTGCGTTCGGCAGCCTGATCGGCGGGCTGAAGATCGAGGGCCTGCTTGCGAGGCTCGTTTATCGCTCGCTGCACAAGATGCATCTCAAGGCGGTGCACGGCCTCGCAAAGACCGCGTTGGACTCGATCGGCGAGATGGTGGTCAGGCGCACCAGACCCCGGATCAAGCTCCACTAGGCAGGGCGGAGTCGCTAGATGGAAAAGTATGACGTGGTTGTCCTTGGCGGCGGCAATGCAGGAATGGGCGTCACGGTCGCGACCCGCGCCGCAGGGCTTTCCGTCGCCATGATCGAGGCCCGCGACCTTGGCGGCACCTGCCCCAATCGCGGCTGCACGCCGAAGAAAGTGCTGGTTGCGGCGGCCCATGCGCTTGATGAAATCGAACGGGCCGATCGGCATGCGATCAGCATCGATTCCCCGAGGCTCGACTGGAGCGCGCTGATCGAGCGGGAAAAGGAAATGATCAGGGACATTCCGTCCCGGCTGTCCGGACTGATGGCCAAGCGAGGCGTCAATGTCATCCACGGCGAGGCCGCCTTTATCGGCAGCAACGCCATCCGCGTCGACGGGCGGGAACTCGAGGCCAGGAACATCGTCATTGCCACCGGCTCGAAGCCACGCTCGCTGCCGATCCCGGGCGCCGAGCATCTGACGACTTCCGACGATGTTTTGAACGATCCAGTGCTGCCCCGCGCCGCGGTGTTCATTGGCGGCGGCGTCATCGCCTTCGAACTTGGCCACGTCTATGCGCGCGCCGGCGTTGAGGTCACGATTCTCGAAGCGCTGCCGCATTTGCTCGGAGGTTTCGATGTCGAAGCCGTCGAACAGATCCGGGATGTGAGCGAGCGTATCGGCATAAGCATACGCACCCTGGCCTGGGTCAAGAGGATCGACGAGGCTGACGGACGGCTGCGCGTCACTTTCGTGGCGGACGGTGCCGAGTGCGCGGTGGAAGCGGACAGGGTTGTCAATTGCGCCGGGCGCGTGGCCAATGTCGAGGGCCTCGATCTTGGCGCCGCCGTTATCGTGCATCGCGAGGGCAGGATCGAAATCGACGGCCATCTGCGCTCGCGCTCCAATCCCGATGTCTACGTCTGCGGCGACGCGGTGTGGAACTCTCCGCAGCTTTCGCCGGTAGCGACCTACGAGGGCGGCATCGTTGGCCGCAACATTGTCGACGGACCGAAACATCGGCCCGACTACGATCATATCCCGGCGTGTCTCTACAGCATTCCGGCCGTGGCAAGTGTCGGACTGACCGAAGCCAAGGCGAGGGAACGGGGACTCGGCGTCAGGATCCACCTCAACGATATGCAGGGCTGGCTCACGGCGAGGACCTATGCCGAGACGGTGGCGTGGTCGAAGATCATTGTCGAGGAAACGACGGGCAGGATCGTCGGCGCCCACATGGTTGGCCATGCCGGCG
Source organism: Mesorhizobium sp. M4A.F.Ca.ET.020.02.1.1 (assembly GCF_004022645.1). Taxonomy (NCBI): domain Bacteria; kingdom Pseudomonadati; phylum Pseudomonadota; class Alphaproteobacteria; order Hyphomicrobiales; family Phyllobacteriaceae; genus Mesorhizobium; species Mesorhizobium sp. M4A.F.Ca.ET.020.02.1.1. The sequence continues at coordinate 20,197 of NZ_RZOI01000001.1, forward strand.
AAGAACTGATCCATATCTTTGCACTCGCGATGAAACACGCCATCACGGCATCGCAGCTTGCCGATATGGTCTACGGTTTCCCGACCTTCTCCGCCGATATCAGGAACATGTTGTAACGAACTGAGGTCAGGCGGCGAACAGAATACGAACCTCGCCCGCTTTGATGCGCGCAAGGCATCAAAACCATGCAAGAAAAACATGGCCGCGGCGGAGGGGCTTCGATGATAGGCTGCGTCAGATCGATGAAAGCGCAGAAATGGCCGCCGCCGACCAGCCCATGACATTTGAACAGGCCGTCCATGCAGCCGTCGAACTTGATGCGCCTCTCAACGAGCGGCTGGCGGTGATTGCCGCGGCAGTCCGACGGATCGACGCGAATTTCGCCGATGCGGTAGACCGCCTTGTGGATCGCCTGGAGAAACAGGGAGCCGGAGCCGCGGCGCCAACTCCCGGCGATGCCATGCCGCCGTTCCTGCTGCCGGACGATGAGGGCAGGCTGGTTGGCCTGGCCGACATCCTGCTCCAGGGTCCCGCCGTGGTCACCTTTCAGCGCGGGCATTGGTGCCCCTACTGCCGGCTGAACGCGATCGGCATCGTCGAAGCCCAGCAGGAGATCGCGGCTTTGGGCGGCCAGGTCGTGGTGATCATGCCTGAGCGACGCAAATTCGCCAGGGCGATGAAGGCTGCCGTTGGCGCAGGCTTCCCCTTCCTGACCGATATGGACAATGGCTACGCTCTGTCCCTCAACCTGGCGATTTGGATCGGGGCAGAGATGGAGCGCTTGATGGGCGTTGCCTACGATCTTCCAAACTACCAGGGCAACGCCAGTTGGTTCCTGCCAATCCCCGCGACTTTCATCGTCGGAACGGACGGGATCATCACCGATCGCTTTGTCGATCCTGATTACCGCCGACGAATGGACATCGACGACCTGATCGCGGCGCTCAGGCGGGCTCGCTGACGCCGAAGGGCGACCAGTCCGTCGACCTCAACAGGTTGAGCAGGGTCGCGGCCACGGGAGATCTGTGCCGCCCGGCAACCGCGTAGACGGAGACGATCCGCGAGACATCGAGATCGCGAAGCTTGAGCCGGCGCGTGTTCGGCGACCGGGGTGCCGTCAGGCAGACGAATCCTACGCCGGCGTTGGCCTCGAGCAGCGCGAGCAGATCCTGGTCGGTCTCGACTTCGTGCGCGGTTCGAGGCGTGAGGCCTTTGGCAGACAGGCCACGCGATAGCTCCTCGCTCGTCTCCCAATCGATCCGGCTGAGCACCGGTTCCGCGGCAAGCTGGTTCAACGCGACATCGGCCTCGTTGCGCCGCGCGAGCGGGTGATCGGAATTCACAGCAAGTTCGATTCCCTCCTGGAAGAGCGGCCACATGTCGAGGCGATCCCAGGCTTGCCCCAGCGGGCCGGCAACGGCCAGTTCGACGTCACCATTCTTGAGCGCGTCCACGACGGCGGCCGGCGAGCCGCGGTTGATCTTGAGGTGGACGCCTGGATAGGCCCGGAAAAGCTCCGTGAAAGGCGAAACCAGCAGCGCAATATTGATGCTGTTCGAAATCGTCACGTTGAGCGGCGCGACGTCGCTGCTTTGCACGGCCTTGGCAAGCGATTTGGCGGACGTCGCCGCATCATAGCACTGCTGCAGAAGCGGCAGCATACGCCGCCCGAGTTCCGTCAGGTGCGAATGCTGGCGCTCGCGCCGAAGCAGTTCTCCACCCAATTCCTCTTCGAGCGTCTTGATCGCACGCGTGAGCGCCGGCTGCGTGACGTTGCACTCCTCGGCCGCTCTGGTGAAATTCAACGTATTCGACAGGGCCAAAAAATAGCGGACCTGCTGCATCTCCATGAACTTTCGCCCCCTCAGCGAAATCCGATTTTTCAGCCACAGCTAATTTGCGGCCATGCTATCGCAACAGGAGGCCAAGGCAAAGGCGCGCGCCGTTTCGAAGGAACTCGATCGTCCGTGATTGAACGCCAAGGTCTTTTCACTGAACGTCACAATGTTACGCAGCGCCAGCCCATCCCTTTGAAATCGCTGAAACCTTGGGCAGGCAAGGCTTTCCGTCCGTTCCGGCGCTGCAAACCCCGCAGCAAACGGACAGGCGCCAATGCCCCGGCGTGTGCAAAATTGCCTTGGTGAGACGGCTTCGCGCGGCTTGCCGTCCCGAAAAGCCTTCAGTCTTTCCGGACGGCAAGATTGCACTGATGGGGGCGTTCCTGCCCGACCGATCGCTATTCGGCCTTGTCGTCCGGATGGCCGAGTTCGCAGAACCATCCGCCGAGATATTTCACCGACGGCCTTTTTGGATCGGGAATGGCCGTTTTCGCCTCGACGGCGGCGCGGAAAGGTTCGGCGCTGTCCTGCGGGATGAAGCCCAGATGGTTGGCGCCGCTGTTGTCGACCGTCTTCACCTTGTTGTCGGAAATGCCGAAGGAGATCGTGTGGCCGACGCGCGGCGCCGTCAGCGAGGCCTCGACCAGCCGCACGCAGTCGGCGAAGGAGAGGTAGGACCAAAGCATGCGCCGGTCCGCCGGCTCGGGGAAGGACGAGAAGATGCGAAGGCACACCGTCTCGATGCCGAACTTGTCCCAGTAGAGCCGGCTGAGGCTCTCGACGAAATTCTTCGACACGCCATACAGGCTGTCCGGCCGCACCGGTGCGTCGACGCCGATATGCGCCTCGACCTCGTGATAGCCGATGGCATGTACCGAGGAGGCATAGATGACGCGCTTCACCCCGTGTTTCCGGGCGCCTTCATAGATGTGGTAGGAGCCGCGGATGCTGGAATCGAGGATGGTCTGCCACTCGCATTCGAGCGGCGCGCCGCCGAAGTGGACGATCGCATCGCAATCCTTGGTCGCCGCGATCGTCGCCTCCATGTCGGCGAGGTCGAAGACCGCTTCTTCCTCGTGAGCGGCAAGATCGCCAAACGGATGGCGCCCCGCCAGGCGGATGGTTTTTGCCAGCGGCACCAGCCCCTTGCGCAGCTCCGAGCCGAGGCGGCCGGCGGCGCCGGTGATCAGGATACGTTCGTAGTGCGGCATCATTTACTCCACTTGCGCGACGGCGGTGTTGATCCGCGAGATCGCCTCGCTGAGCACCTCTGCGCTGGTCGCGGTCGAGATGCGGAAATAGGGTGACAGTCCATACGCCACGCCAGGCACGGACGCCACGCGGCCTTCGTTGAGAAGATAGTCTGCCACGGCCGCGTCGTCCTCGAGCACGACGCCCTTCGGGGTCTTGCGGCCGATCAGGCTGGCGCAGCCGATATAGGCATAGAAAGCGCCGTCCGGCGGCGAAAGCGTCAGCCCGTTGATCTTGCGGATGCCGTCCACAACCAGGTTGCGACGCGCCTCGAAGGCTTGCCTGAAGCGCCCCACTTCGTCCTGCGGGCCGTTGAGCGCGGCGACTGTCGCCGCCTGCGCGATCGAGCAGACGGAAGTGCAGGACTGGCTCTGGATCGTCGACATCGCCTTGACCAGCGGCCCCGGTCCGGCCGCGTAGCCGACACGCCAGCCGGTCATCGCATAGGACTTCGATACGCCGTTGACGATCAGCGTGCGGTCCTTGAGCTCGGGACAGGCCTTGCCGAAGGACACGAATTCGCGCCCGTCGAAAAGGATGTGCTCGTAAATCTCGTCGGACAGCACGAGCACCTGCGGGTGCCTTGCCAGCACCGCCCCCAGCGCCTTGAGATCGGTTTCCGAATAGACGGCGCCGGACGGGTTGCCGGGCATGTTGAGGAACAGCCACTTCGTCCTTGGCGTGATCGCCTCTTCCAGCAGCGCCGGCGTCAGCCGGAAGCCGGTGGTCTCCGGGCATTCGACGACGACAGGCGTGCCGCCAAGCAGCTTGACCATTTCCGGATAGGAGACGAAATAGGGCGCCGGCAGGATCGCCTCGTCGCCGCCCTCCAGCGTCGCCAGCAGCGCGTTGAAGATGATCTGCTTGGCGCCATTGGCGACGACAATGTCGTCGGCCGTGGAGTCGAGACCATTTTCACGTCGGAACTTGCCGGCAATGGCTTCGCGCACCTCGGCTGTGCCGGCGGCACCGGTGTAGAGCGTCTGGCCGGCCTTCGCCGCGAAATGGGCGGCGTCGATGATGTGCGTGGGCGTCGGGAAATCCGGCTCGCCGAGCCCGAGGTCGATCACGTCGACGCCCTTGGCGCGCAGCGCCTTGGCCGCCTGCGAGGCTGCCATCGAAGCCGAGGGCTTCACCACCGACAGTCGCGAGGAAACATAGCTCATCAGTCGTTCTCCGAGATGTAACCCTTGGATCGGTCGTTCGCCCGCGCGGCGGCGTCGCGCCTGGCCGGATCGCCATAACCGCCGCCGCCCGGCAATTCCAGGATCAGCCGGCGCCCGGCCGGAACATGCTGCCAGCCCTTCGGCCGCATCATCGTGCCGTCGTCCAGCTTGACCACCCCGGCAACGCCGGGCCTGCCGCCATTGCGCCCGCGCGGCGGATGGTTGACGCGGTCGAACATGGCCGAGAAGTCGAATTCATGGCCGTCGGTCGCCTCGATCTCGATGACCTGTCCCAGGCCGCCGCGGAATTCGCCGTCGCCGCCGGAGTTCGGGCGCAGTTCCTTGCGCCAGATAACGATCGGCCCGGTATGCTCCGTCGCCTCGATCGGCATCGTGTGCACGCCCGACGGGAAGGCCGTCGCTGATAGGCCATCAAGCTCGGGGCGGGCGCCCATGCCGCCCGAGTTGAACATCAGCACCTCGGCGCGACGACCCGAACCGCCCGCGACCGGCCGCGCCGAGATGTGGATGTTCCACAGCGCACCGGCGCCTTCCGAGAGGATCTTGCCGGGAAGCGCCTGGGAAATCGCACCGAGCACGAGGTCTGGGACCATATGGCCGAAGATGTGGCGCAGCGCCACCGGCGCCGGCCGCACGGCGTTCAGGATGTTGACCGGCGACGACACAGTGAAGAAGGCCAGCGAAGCGGCATTGTTCGGAATGTCGGGCGCCACCACGCATTTCAGGGCGTAGCAGGCATAGGCCTTGCTGTAGATGATCGGACAGTTGATGCCCCAGCGGCTCATCGGGTCGGTGCCGGTGAAATCGACCTCGACATGATCATCGCGGACCGAAACCGTGGCGGCAAGCTTGACCGGCTCGTCATAGCCATCGGTCACCAGCTCGTTCGACCAGCTTCCCTTGGGCAGCGCCTTGATGCGGTCGAGCATGGCGTCGCGGGTGCGCGAGAAGATGAAGTCGCCGAGCCCATCCAGCGACGCCAGCCCGATCTCCCTCATCATGTCGACGAGGCGCCGGTGGCCGACCTCGTTGCAGGCGGCCAGCGAATAGAAGTCGCCGACCACCTGGTTCGGTTCGCGGACATTGGCGCGCAGCAACCGGACGAGGTCGAGATTGACCTTGCCCATCTCCGCGAACTTCATGATCGGGATCTGGATGCCTTCCTCGTAAACCGACTTGGCGTCGGCGCCGAAGCCGCGCCCGCCGACATCCACGACATGCGCCGTGCAGGCGAAGAACGCCACCAGCTCGCCATTCAGGAACGACGGCGACACCATGGTGATGTCGTGCAGATGGCCGGTGCCCTGCCAGGGATCGTTGGTGACGTAGGTGTCGCCCTCGAACATCTCCTCGCGCGGGATCGCGTTCATGAAATGCAGCACGGCCTCGGCCATGGTGTTGACGTGGCCAGGCGTGCCGGTGACCGCCTGCGCCAGCATCTGGCCGCGCGGGTCGAACACGCCCGCCGACAGGTCGCCGGACTCGCGCACCGAGGTCGAAAAAGCGGTGCGAAGTAGGGTAAGCGCCTGCTCCTCGACCACCGAGATCAACCGGTTCCACATCACCTGCATGCGGATTTCGCCAATGTCGCTCATGCCTGGCTGCCTTTGCGGATGAGAAGGATCGCGCCGTCGCTCTGGATGACGGCATCGAAGCTGGTGGTGATGACGGTGGAGGTCTCGCGCTCGACGATGACCGCCGGCCCGGCCACGCGATCGCCGGCGCAAAGCGTCTCACGGTCGATGATGCCATAGGTCTGCGGCGCGCCGCTCGCCGGATCGAAGACAGCCCGGGTGGTGACTGCTTCACTCGACCGCTTGCCGGCGGTAAGTTCATGCCTGGCGACGGCCGGGCGAACATCCGTCGCCTTGACCGACCAGGTGACGATCTCGATCTCCAGCCCGTCGAGCCCCTCGATGGCGCGGCCGAAGAAGCGCTGGTAGTTCGTCTCGAACAGCTCCTTCAGCCTTGCTACGGCATCGTCGCCGAACGGCTCGTCCGCCAGCGCCACGGGAATTTCCCAGCCCTGGCCGGCGTAGCGCATGAAGGCGGTGATCTCGCAGGCGATCCTGCCGCTGGCGCCGGTTCGCACGAAGCCCTCGGCCGACGCCTTGAGATCGGCGAGCAGGGCGTTGACCTCGGAAGGCGTGAACCGCGACAGCCGCGTCAGCTTAGAGGCCAGCGCCTCGTAGCCGAATGGCGCCTTCAGGAAACCGATCGCCGACCCGACGCCGGCGCCCTTGGGGACGATGCACTGGTCGATGCCGAGCTTCTCGCACAGCCTTGCCGCGTGGAGGGGCGCGGCGCCGCCGAAGGCGATCATCAGATTGTCGGAGATGTTCTTGCCGTTTTCGACGGCATGGACGCGGGCGGCATTGGCCATGTTCTCGTCCACCACTTCGCAGATGCCGAAGGCGGTCGACATCGCGTTGAGTGACAGCCGCTCGCCGACGCGCAGGATCGCCTGCTCGGAGGCAGAGGTATCGAGCTTGATCGCGCCGCCGGCGAAATTGTCAGGATCGAGCTTGCCGAGCACAAGGTCGGCGTCGGTGATCGCCGGACGCTTGCCGCCGCGGCCGTAGCAGGCCGGACCTGGCTCCGATCCGGCGCTTTCGGGCCCGGTCTGGATGCGGCCCATGGCGTCGACCCAGGCGATGGAGCCGCCGCCGGCACCGATCTCGATCATCTCGATCACGGGAATAGAGATCGGCATGCCCGATCCCTTGCAGAAGCGGTAGGTGCGCGCCACCTCGAAGGTCCTTGCCGTGCGCGGCGCATAGTCCTCGATCAGGCAGATCTTGGCGGTGGTGCCGCCCATGTCGTAGGAGACGACCTCTTCCAGGCCGAAGCGCCTTGCGATGTCGGCCGCGAAGATGGCGCCGCCGGCCGGTCCGGATTCGACCAGCCGCACCGGGAATTCCGAGGCGGTCTCCACTGAGATCAGGCCGCCGCCCGAATGGATCATGAACACCGGGCAGTCGGCGCCCATCTCCTTCAGGCGGATCTGCAGGCGGGCGAGGTAGTCGGCCATCTGCGGCCGCACATAGGCGTTGGCGCAGACCGTGTTGAAGCGCTCGAACTCGCGCATCTGCGGCGACACCTCGGCGCTGATCGAGATCGGGATGCTAAGTTTTCGCGAGAGGACTTCGCGGGCACGGCGCTCGTGGTCCGGATTGGCGTAGGCATGGATGAAGCCGATCGCCACCGAGCCGAAATTGGCCGCCGCGATCCGATCAGCGATTTCCTCCAGCGCTGCCTCGTCGAGCGGCTGCAACTCCTGGCCTTCGGCGCCGATGCGGCCCTTGACCGTGAAACGGTCCTCGCGCGGGATCAGCGGCGTCGGCAGTTGCAGGTTGAGATCATACTGTTCGAAGCGGTTCTCCGTCCGCATCTCGATCACGTCGCGGAACCCCTCGGTCGTGACCAGCGCGGTCCTCGCGCCGCGCCGCTCGATCAGCGCATTGGTCGCCAGCGTCGTGCCGTGGATGATGATGCCGATTTCGGAAGGCGAGATGCCGGCATCGCGGGTCACGATGGCGATGCCGTCTAGGATCGCCTGCTCGGGCGCCGAATAGTTGGTCAGCACCTTGGTCGAGAACAGCGTCCCCCTGATGTCTAGGGCGATGTCGGTGAAGGTGCCGCCGATGTCCGCGCCGAGACGGATGTCGTCAGTTCTGGAGGTCATGCCTTGGCCTTCTGGGAAGCGAGCGCGGCGTCGCGCATCTGGGAAAGGGTCTGCCGGGGCGTGAGCGCTTCGGGCGAAATGGCGATGTCGAGAACGGCGCCGGTCGCGGAGCTAAGCGCGCGGCCGAACGAGGCGGCGAAATCTTCCGTCGACTCTACCCGCTCGGCGTGGAAGCCATAGGCCATCGCCAGCGTCACGAAGTCCGGGTTCTCGAGCGAGGTCCCGGAAACGCGGGCCGGATAGTTGCGCTCCTGGTGCGCGCGGATGGTGCCGTAGATGCCGTTGTTGAGGATCAGCACGATCGGCTGCGCGCCCGCCTGCATGGCGGTTCCGAGTTCCTGGCAGTTCATCTGGAAGTCGCCGTCACCGGCAAAGCAGACGACCGTTCGCTGCGGAAACGCGACCTTGGCCGCGATCGCCGCCGGCAGGCCGTAACCCATCGCGCCCGACTGCGGAGCAAGCAGCCGCGCCTCCGGCCCGAACTTGAAGAACTTGTTCGGCCATACCGTGAAATTGCCGGCGCCGTTGGTGAGGATGACATCGGCCGGCAAGGTGTCGCGCAGCCAGGCGGCAACCTGCACCATGTCCACCGGGCCGGGCTGGACGGGCGCCGCGAATGTGTCTTCATAGGCCTTGCGCGCGGATGCCCGCCAGTCGGCCCAGCCGCCTTTGACCGGGGTCAGCGCCTTGGCAAAGGCGTTCGGGCCGGCATGGATGCCGATCGTCGGCACATAGATCTTGCCGATCTCGCGGTCGGAGCCATGCACATGGATCAGCTTTTGCCGCGGCACCGGTACCGACAGCAGCGTGTAGCCGTCCGTCGTCATCTCGCCGAAGCGGACATTGATAGCCAGGATCACGTCCGCTTCGCGGATCAGGTTCCTGACATGCGCTACCATGCCGACGCCGGCCTCGCCGACGAAGGCCGGCGAATGATTGTCGAACCGGTCCTGATAGCGGAAGGCCGCCACGACAGGGATGTCGGAGGCCTCGGCGAAAGCCTGCAGCGCTGTGCGTCCCTCCGCCGTCCAGTTGGTGCCACCCATCAGCAGCACCGGCCTTTCGGCTCCCGTCAGCAGCTTGAACGCCGAGGCGAGCGCTTCCGCTGACGGTGCCGGCTCGAAGATCGCGGCCGGCCTGGTGAGCGGCGCGGCCTCGGTCAGGGTGGTGAGCATGTCTTCAGGCAGCGCGATCACAACCGGGCCGGGCCGCCCGGTCAGGGCGGTGGTCCAGGCCCGCGCCACGATCTCCGGCAGACGCGAGACGTCATCGATCTCGACCGCCCATTTGGCGACCGTTCCGAACACCGCGCGGTAGTCGATCTCCTGGAAGGCCTCGCGCCCTTTCATGTCGGTGCCGACCTGGCCGACGAAGAGGATCATCGGAGAGCTGTCTTGCATGGCCGTATGCACGCCGATGCTGGCATTGGTCACGCCCGGGCCGCGCGTCACGAAGCAGATGCCGGGCGAGCCCGTCAGCTTGCCATAGGCGGAGGCCATGAAGGCCGCGCCGCCCTCGTTGCGGCAAAGCACGTAGTCGAGCTTGCCATGGGTGTCGTGCAGCGCGTCGAGGACGGCGAGATAGCTTTCGCCGGGAACACCGAAGCTCTTGCTCGCGCCAAGCGCGATCAGGCACTCGACAAGAAGGTGACCGCCATTGCGGACCATGCTTCGGCATCCTCACGATTGGCGGCAAGCGGATCGAGCCTGCCTTTTCGGATCTATACCTGCACGCAGGCAGGCCGGGACGAAATCAAGAAATGCGGTCCATTCGAAAGTTTTTCTTTACAGTGGCGGGCGCACCAGAACGCCGGGGTTCATGGTGCCCTTTGGATCGAGCGCGCCCTTCAGCCGCGCCATCAGGTCCCGCTCCACCGCATCGCGATTGCGATCGGCCATGGCGATCTTGGCGCGGCCAAGCCCATGCTCGGCTGCGAAGCTGCCGCCCATCTCCGTGGCGAGCGCCGACAGCGCTTCGGCCAACCGCCCGGCCTTGCCGTCGAAATCGGCACGGCCTTCCGGCGGCGACAGATTGTAGTGGATGTTGCCGTCGCCGAGATGCCCGAACGGGTTGATCCGCACGCCGGGCAGGATGTCTTGGCAGACCCGGGCGCCCGCCTCGATGAAACGGGCGATGGCGCCCGGCGGCACCGAGATGTCATGCTTGAGCTGCTCGCCCTCCAGCCGCTGTCCCTCCGGCTGTTCCTCGCGCAGTCGCCAGAACTGGGCCCGGTGCGCGCCCGATGTCGCCAGCGCGCCGTCGAGCACCAGGCCTTGCTCCATGCCCCATTCCAGCGCCGAGTTCAGGATTTCGTCCAGGGGAACCCGAAGCGAACCCGAAGCCAGCTCGACGAGCAGATAGACGTCGCCCCTTGTCTCCAACTGGTAGGCGAGATCGGGCACATGCCTTAGCGCCAGCTCCAGGCCGAGATCGCAGAAGAATTCGAGCCCGGTGAGGAATTCGCCGGCCTCGCCGCGCAGGAAAGCGCCGAAGGAGACGGCGGCGGCAAAGTCGGGCAGGACCAGGAGCGCGCCCGCCTGCTGTTTTGGCGTCGGGTAGAGCCTGAGCCCCGCGCGCGTCACGATGCCGAGCGTGCCTTCCGCGCCGCAGAACAGTTTGCGCAGCTGATAGCCGGCATTGTCCTTCTGCACCGCGCGCAGCCCGTCCCACACCACCCCGTCCGGGGTCACGACCTCGAGCCCGAGCACCAGGTCCTGCATCATGCCGTAGCGGAATGCGAGGCTGCCGCCGGCATTGGTGCCGATCAGGCCGCCGATCCTGGCGCTGCCTTCCGCTCCGAGATGCATCGGGAACATCAGGCCGTGCGGCTCCAGCACCTCGTGCAGCGCGGCGAGCACGACGCCTGCCTCGACGATGATCGAGCCGCTGTCGAGATCCGGTTTGCCGATCGCCGCCATGCGCGACAGCGAGACGATCACCGCGTTGGGCTGCTCCGCGACTGCGCCGCCGCAAAGCCCGGTGTTGCCGCCTTGCGGCACCACCGCCAGCCCAGCCTCCCGACACACGTTGATCACCGCAGCCACTTCGGCGGTGCTCGCCGGTCTGGCGACGCCAAGCGGTGGCACGCCGTAACGGTTGAGCCAGTCGCGCTGGTAGGGCTCGGAATCGCTGCCCGAAAGCCAGCCTTTCGGCCCGAGAATCTCGCTCAGCACGGCGGTGGGATCAGTCATCGAAATACCCGGGAGACAGCTGGCGGCGTGCAGCTGCGGAACGTTGCATCTTCCCGAATGCCGTTCAATGACCCAGCACTTGCGACAGGAACTGCCGCGTGCGCTCGTTCTCGGAGCCGGCGAAGAATTGCTCCGGCGGCGCCTGCTCGACGATCTCGCCGGCGTCCATGAAGATCACCCGGTCGGCGACCCGGCGCGCGAAGCCCATCTCATGCGTGACGCAGATCATCGTCATGCCTTCGGAGGCGAGCGTGACCATGACGTCCAGCACTTCGGAGATCATTTCCGGATCGAGCGCCGAGGTCGGCTCGTCGAACAGCATGATCTGCGGCTGCATGCAAAGGGCACGCGCGATCGCCACCCGCTGCTGCTGGCCGCCGGAGAGCTGGCCGGGAAACTTCATCGCCTGCTCGGGGATGCGGACCTTCTCCAGATAGCGCCGTGCGGTCGCCTCGACCTCCGCGCGCGGCTGCTTGCGCACGATCATCGGCGCAAGCATGCAGTTCTCCAGCACCGTCATATGCGGGAACAGGTTGAAGTGCTGGAACACCATGCCGACCTCCCGCCTGATCTCGTCGATGTTGCCGACATCGTCGTTGAGTTCGGTGCCGAGCACGGTGATGCGGCCGCCATTGTGCTGCTCGAGCCGGTTGATGCAGCGGATCATGGTGGACTTGCCGGAGCCGGAGGGACCGCAGACGACGATCCTCTCTCCCCGCCCCACGGAAAGATCTATGTTCCGCAGCGCGTGGAAGGCTCCGTAATATTTGTCGAGGTTCTCGATGCGGACCGCGGGCCCGCCGGATTCACCCGAATTGCCTATGGTCATGCGGGCCTCCCTAGCGTTCGCCGACCGACATGCGGCGCTCGAGAAAGGCGCCGTAGCGGGACAGGCTGAAAACGAAGACGAAGTAGATGAAAGCGATGAAGGCGTAGACCTCGACATAGGCGAAGCGCCACTCGCCGGTTCCGTAGGCGGCGTTGCCCGACGCCAGGATCTCAAAGAAGCCGACAATGACCACCAGCGAGGTCTCCTTGAACGAGATGACGAACTGGTTGATCGTGGCCGGCAGCGCGTTGCGCATGGCCTGCGGCAGAAGGATGCGGCCGATGCGCTGCCAATAGCTCATGCCGAGTGCCATGGCGGCCTCTTCCTGTCCGTTGGGAACGCCCTGCAGGCCGCCTCTGACGATCTCCGCCTGGTAGGCGGAGAAGAACAGGGCCGAGCCCAGGATTACCCGGTACAGCTTGTCGCCCGCCAGCCACTGCGGCAGCGCGAACGGCAGGACGATGGCGAAGGTGAAGAGGATCGAGATCAGCGGCAGCGAGCGGACCGAGTCGATGATGATGCCGGTGGTCCGCGATATCCACGGCAGTTCCGACCGGCGCAGCAAGGCCAGGCAGATCGCCAGCGGGAAGCCGATCAGGCAGGTGGTCACGAAGATGAAGAGGGTCAGCGCCAGCCCGCCCCATGCTTCCTCGCCGACATAGGCGAGGCCAAGTACCCCGCCCTTCATCAGCATGTAATAGAGGGCCGTTCCGGCGCCCCAGACCAGCGCGATGCGGCGCCCGGTCCAGAAGGCCGGCATGCAGCTCAGCACCGTCATCACCACCACGGCGACGCAGGCGAGCGCCGAGCGCCATTGCTCCTCAAAGGGATAAAGGCCGAACAGGATGATCCGCCATCTTGCGGCGATGACCGACCAGCAGGCTCCCGCCGCCGCCTGGCAGGCTTCAGGGCCGCCGCTTGTCGTGAAAACAGCTGAGAAGATCGCCCAGTTGAGCAACTTCCAGGCAAGGAAGACCATTACCGCCAGGGAGATCAACGACAGCAGCGCCTGAACTGGCGTCGCAAAGAAGCGCCGCTTCAGGTCCTCGATCCTCCTGGGAGCAGGTGGCGCGACAAAGACCATTTCCATCTCTCACCCCCTCAGTTGATTGCCCTTGAGGGCAATAGCCTTGTTGATGCGGTTGAACACTGCGGCGAGGCTGAGGTTGATGGTCAGGAAGCCCGCCATCAAAATACCGATCGCCTCAAGCGTCTGGCCGGAATGGTTGATGGTCAGCGCCACGATCATGAAGAAGTCGGTGAAGCCGACTGCGATGCCCATCGTCGTCGCCTTGATCAGCCAGACATACTGGTTGGCGAGGATCGGCAGCATGGCGCGCAGAGCAAGCGGCAGCTTGACCAGCGTGAAGACCCGCCATGGGCTGAGCCCCAGCGAGAGTGCCGCCTCCACCTGGCCCTTGCCGACGGCCTTGAAGCCGCCGCGGACGATCTCGGCGATGTAGGAGCCGCCATAGATGGCGATGGCGACCGCGAGCGCGGAAAACTCTGGTGGGATGCGCAGGCCGCCCCTTAGGTTGAGGCCTTGCAGGGCAGGGAAGTCGAGCAGCGGCGCATCTGGCAGACGACCGACGATCAGGATGAGGACCGCGCAGGCAAGCGCCGTTGCCATGCCGGCGAGCTGGATGGTGCGGCGCTCGCCGACCGGTTGGCTGAGCCGCGATGTCCGGCCAAGCCAGACCGGCAGCACCACAGCGGCGATCACCGACAAAATGGCCAGCGCCATTGCCACGCCGCCGACATTGGGAGCAGGGAGGTAGAGCCCGCGGCTGGTCAGCAGCATGCCCCAGGCTTCGTGCGCGGCGCGCGGCGTCGGCAGGTGCGTGATGATCGCGTACCAGAAGAAGACCTGGAGGATCAGCGGGATGTTGCGGAAGACATCGACATAGGTTCGGCCGAGCAGCCGCGCCAATTCGTTGGAGGACGTCCGCGCCAGGCCGACGATCGTCCCGACGACCGTTGCCAGCAGCAGTCCGACGCTGCCCAGGAACAGGGTGTTGACGATGCCGATGAGGAAGAACCACCAGTAGGGGTCGTTGGCTGTGGCGGGCAGGAGCGAGAAGTTCACGTCCCAACCCGTCGATTTGTACAAGAAGTCGAATCCCGAAGTGATCCCTTGTTCAGCGAGGTTGCGCCGCGCGATCATCACGCCGGCAAGCACAAGTGCTGCAAGCGAGCCGACATAGAGAACCTGCAACAAAACGTTGCGGACCCTCTGATTTCTCAGCAGGCTGACCATTTGCCAATCTCCCGAATTGCCGCCGGTTCCACCCGGCAAGACCGGGCGGAACTCAGAGCGGGACGCGTTAAGAACGGTCAGTCGATGACCAGCGGGAACAGGACGCCGCCATTGTTCCAGAGGTTGGTCAGGTCACGATCCATCTTGTAGGGCGACTCCTTGCCGAGATCGCGATCGAAGATCTCCGCATAGTTTCCGACCTTCTTGATGACGTTGTAGGCCCAGTCGTCGGGAAGCCCGAGACCCTTGCCCATGCCCGGTGCCGCACCCAGAAACTTCGCGACTGCCGGCGAGGTGGGCTTGGCCTTGATCTCGTCGACATTCTTCGACGTGATGCCTTCCTGCTCGGCGAAGAGCAGGGCGGTGAGCGTCCAGTTGGCGACGTCGACCCAGTTATCGTCTCCCTGACGCACGATCATGACTTCGGGTTCGACCGCAAGCACGTCGGGCAGGATCACGTGATCGTCGACCTTGCCCTTGGCCACGCGCGCGATTGCAAGGACCGGCCCCCACTGGGCGTACATGTCGCAGCGACCCGAGAAGTATGCCTGCTCGAGCTCTTCCGTCTTTTCGATGACGACCGGTTCCAGCTTGATCCCGACCTTCTGCGCATAGGCGGCGACCTGCTGCTCGATGGTCGTGCCGGCGGGAATGCAGATCGTGCCACCATCGGCGTCCTTGAGCGACTTGAGGTTGAGCTCCTTGTGCGCCATCACCTTGGTCGTGCCCAGATAATAGGACATGGAGAACTGCAGGCCGAGCTCGGTGTCGCGGCTGAGCGTGCCGCCCGAGGCCTTGATGATAATGTCGACATCGCCCGATTGCAGCGACGGCCAGCGCTGGGCCCAGCTGATCGGAACGACCTTCAGTTTTGCCGGGTCGCCGAACACAGCCGTGGCCACCGCCCGGCAGAGGTCGATGTCCATGCCCTTCCAGTTGCCCTTGTCGTCGACCTCGGCGAAGCCGAGATAGGAGCCGTCATGGCCGGTGCAGTTGAGCAAGCCGCGTGCCTTGACGGTTTCGAGCGTCTTGCCGCCCGCGGCCTCGGCCGGCGCCGCGAAATGAACCAGGCCAACGGCCAGGGCCGCAGCCCCCCATTGCATCATTTTCATGGTGTTGTCTCCACTGTTGAGGTTGTTCAGTTTCTTGTTTTTGTTGGAGTCCGAAACAGCGTTCGGAACTCGGTCGCGAAGCCGCTTCCTAGTCGGAAAGCGGGGTCGGTTTCGGCAAGGAAATCTTGAGGTCGCTTCGCCAGTCCTGCTGCGCCAGCCATCGGTGCAGCGCGGCCACAGCCTTCACACGCAGATGCCCGCGCGGGACGACAAGGTAGAAGCCGGGGACTTCCTCCGGCTTCATGTCGGCAATGGCGTCGCGGCCGATCGGCGCAACGAGCGCGCCCGACCGGAAGTCTTCCTCGGCGTCGATGACGGAAACCAGGCCCACGCCGATGCCTTGCAAGGCCGCCCGGCGCATGGTTGCCGCATCGTCGAAGCTGATGCTGCGGTCACCATCTGTCAGCTCCACCCCCAGGTGCCGCAATATATCCGGCCACAGGCGCTTCGACTTGACGGTGTCGAGCAGCGTGAACTTCGTCAGGTCGTGCGCCGACTTGATCTTCTCGCCGATCGCCGGCGTGCAGCAGATGATCTTCGGGTCCGGCACCAGCAGCGTCGTGTCGTAGTCGGGCCAGCTGCCGTAACCCCACTGCACTGTCATATCGATGTCGTCGCGCCCGAAATCCGGCAGGTCGACCATCGTCGTCAGGCGCAGGTCGGCGCCCGGCAGGATCTCGCGGAACAGCGAAAGCCTGGGCAGCAGATAGTGGGTGGCGAAATACGGGCTCGCATTCAGGTTGATGCGATCCCGGTAGTTCGACTTGGTGACGCGGCGGACGCCTTCCGAGAACTCGTCGAAGCCGGCCTTGACGTAATGCGACAGCAGGATCGCCGATTCCGTCAGTTCGATCGATCGGCCCTTGCGCTCGAACAGCGTCACCTGCAGCGTGTCTTCCAGGAGCTTGATCTGTTGGCCGACCGCCTGCGGCGTCACCAGCAGTTCGTCGGCCGCCTGCCGGAAGCTCTTGTGCTGCGCGACGGCATGGAAGACCCTGAGCGCATTGAGCGAGGGAAGGCGAAGCTTGCCGGTCATCGTGAATTCCGCCTCCTCTTTGCTTGGGCTCCGTCGATCATGCACTGCTGTATTTTCCGCCGCCGGCGGCTGCGGAATGTCGCCTCATGCGTAGATATAACCACCTGAAACGATTACGTTTTCGCCGGTCATGTAGGTATTCTTGGGGCCGCCGGTCATCAGCACCCACTCGGCGATCTCGGTGGGCTCGGCGCCGCGGCCGAGCGGGCTTGCCTTGGCCAGTTCCTCGAGGAAGCCGAGGGCTTTTGCCTTCTCCGTCGCCATGCCGGCCGGCGCCACCGAATTCACCAGGATGCCGTCCTTGGCGACGTGATGGGCGAAGGACCGCGTCAGGCTGACGACGGCAGCCTTGGTCGCCGCATAATGGGCGTTCTGCGGATGCGCCTTGAACGCATCCACCGAGGTCAGGTTGACGATCCGCCCGCGCACTTGCGCTTTCGGCTCCTGCGACTGCATGTGGCGGACGGCCTCCGCCATCATGTGGTAGGTGCCCTTGATGTTGATGCCATTGGAGGCGTCCCACTCCGCGTCGGTGATCTCGAGCAGTGGGCGGCGCGGGTAGATCGCGGCGCAGTTGATCAGCGTGTCGACGCGCCCGAGCTTCGAGACGATGGCCTCGAAAGCGGCGTGGCACTGCGGGCCGACCTGGATGTCGCAGGTCGCAGACGCGGTCGGCAGGCCCTTGGCCTTGGCCGGCTCCAGCGCGCTCTCGGCCGCGTCCTGGTTGATGTCGATGATGCCGATCTTTGCCGCCCCGGCCTCCACGGCCATCCGTGCCAAAAGCGCGCCGAGGCCGGCGCCGCCACCAACGATGAGAACGGAAAGGTCTTTCATCCTATTTTCCTTGCTTGCTGCCGCTTGGGCTGGTCGGCCGGGTCGGCATGATGTCGAAGCGGGTTACGTCGGCCCATGCGGGCAGGCCGAGCAGCGTGACGACCATGCTCGCTACGTCGTCCGGCTGCACGGCGACGTTCCCGGCGTACATGGCGGCCCGGGCCTCCGCGTCGAGTATGTCCTTGTAGAGCTGCGTCTCGACGCGGCCGGGCACGATTTCGGTGACACGTATGCCGTGAGGGGAGAGGTCGGCGCGCAGCGCGGCGGCAAAGCCGGCTATCGCCGCCTTGGTGGCAGAATAGACGGCGACGTTCGGAAACGCCGCATGGCCGGCGGAAGACCCGGTGAACAGAATGTGCCCCGACTGCCGCTCGCGCATCTGCGGCACGACGAGGCGGGTGAGCAGGATTGCCGAGCTAACGTTGACCTCGAGCGCGGTGTCGATGTCGGCGATCTTCATGTCGGCGAAATTGCCGAGCGGCGGCATGATCCCGGCATTGTTGATCAGCACGTCGATGGTGAGATCGGCCACGACCGATTCCAGCGCCTCGCGGTCCGTAACGTCGACGGCGATCGGCACGATGCCCGGCCGCTCGGCCTGCAACTCCTTGAGCGCGGCCTGGCTGCGCCCGACGGCATAGACGTCGTAACCCGCGTCGCTCAACGCGACCGCGATGGCCCGCCCTATGCCGCTCGTCGCACCTGTGATGAAGGCTGTCGTCACGTGGGCTTTCCCCGATTGCCTGGCTTTCACTGTGCGGCTTTGACCGGTGCCGCGAAACCAAGAAAACCAGCAAAAAGGAAAGATAAACTTTCGAAGGCCTTTTTGGCGGCTGGAATATTCCAATGCGCTTGCGCAGCCGCGAAACCCGCAAACCCAGGCAAAGTAAGGCTTTCAGCGCGTGAACCTGGGCTTTCGGCCGCCGATCGAGCAAAAACATGGCTTTCGTGAACGCCCGGCCGGCCCTGCTCGGCGAACGCGCGCCGCATCGAAGGTGGCGAAGCCTATCCGGCCGTCGGCACGGGCTTGTTCTTCTCGGTGAACAGCGCCGCCGCCGCCGCCTTCTGCTCGGCGTCGGTCGCCTCGACGCCCGAGGCCCGGGCGAGCGCGCGCACCCGGCCGAGACTGTTGTGCAGGTGCTTGCGCATGGCCTGGCGGGCGGCGCGGCCGTCCTGCCTTTCGATGGCATCGACGATTGCCTTGTGCTCGCTGTGGATGCGCGCGTAGTAGCTGTCCTTGAGCGCGGGTTCGACCACATAGCCGAGTTGGAAGCGCGGCACGATCATCGGCCGGAGATAGACCAGGAAGCCGTGGATGAATTCGTTGCGCGCGGCCTTGGCGATCGCCAGGTGGAAATCATAGTCGTAGTGGATCTGGACGACGGCGGGATCCGCCTGCTGGGCGTCGACCTGCTCCATTACGGCCCGGATCGCGCCCGCCTCTGCTTCGCTCCGCCGTTCCGCGCAGAGCCCGGCGGACTCGACCTCGACGCTCAGCCTGAGTTCCAGCAGGGCGATGGTCTCCGGCAAGGTCCTCAGCGCCTCGTCCGGTATCGAGAAATTGCGCGGCGCCGGCGTCTCGCTGACGAACATGCCGCGTCCCTGCTGCGGCACCACCATGCCGTCGGAACGCAATCGCGCCACCGCTTCCCGCACCACGGTGCGGCTGACGTCGTATGCCGCGCACAGCTCCGCCTCGGTCGGCAGCTGCGCGCCGGGAGGCAGCCGGCCGGAACGGATCTTCTCGGACAGGCTCTCGGCCACGACGGTGGACAGCGGCTTGCGCTTCGTCATCAGTCTCCCTCTCGCCCGATTCGGGATGATGCCCGAACCGGCAGAACCATTCAAACCGCCGCGGTGACGATCAGCTCGACCAGCATGCCGGGCTTCGCCATCCGGCCCTCGCCGGAAGAGCGCGCCGGCGCGTGTTGCTTCGGCATCCAGGCGTCCCAGACCGTGTTGACCTCGTCGAAGTCTCTGATGTCGTCGAGCCACATCTGGACGTGAAGGATGCGGTTCTTGTCCGTGCCGGCCTTGGCAAGCAGCGCATCGATCTTGCCGAGCACCTCGTGCATCTGGTCGGCCGCGGACTGGCCGGGTTGGGCGACCTGGCCGATGAGATAGAGCGTGCCGTTGTGGATGACACCGTGGTGGATGCGGGTGTCGAAGTCAAAGCGCTGGATATCGCCCACTGGATCGTCCTTGTCAGATTGCCGGCGTCTGCCGGATCGGGTTGCCTTGCAGATATTGCGCGTAGGGCGCCTGAACGAGCCAGCCGGCGTCGACGGGCAGGGTGACGCCGGTGATCGACGCGGCGCGCTCGGAGCAGAGGAACAGCGCGGCCTCGGCGACATCGCGCGGCTCGACGAAGCGGCGCAGCGCGGTGGTGGCCTGTATGGCTTCCGGGTTGCGCTCACCCTTGGCGATCTTCGCTTTCAGCCCGTCCGAAAGCGTGTAGCCCGGCGCCAACGCATTGACGCGAACGCCGTGCGGGCCGAGTTCGGCCGCAAGGATCTGCGTCAGCGCCAGCACCGCATGCTTTCCGGGTGTGTAGGCCGGCAGTGACAGCGGCGCGAAGGAGGCGAGCGAGCCGACATTGAGGATCGCGCCGCGCCCGGCGGCCGACATCAGCCGGCCGAATGCTTGGCAGCCAAGCAGCGTGCCGCGATAGTTGATCCGCCACATCTTCTCGTCCTCGTCCAGGTCCTGGT
>NZ_RZOI01000200.1:0-8562 GCF_004022645.1 Mesorhizobium sp. M4A.F.Ca.ET.020.02.1.1
ATGGAAGCGGTGGTCAGCGGCCAGACCTGGCAGTCGGTCGGCAAGGTCGACCGGCAGACGAAGCTCGCGATCATCCCGGCCGTGCTGCGCGGCCAGTTCTCGCACACCAGCGAGCTGCTCTCCTCGGCCGGCATGCGCCGCTTCATCGACAACGCCAAGGAGACGTTCGAATACATCGTCGTTGACCTGCCGCCGCTGGGTCCGGTGGTTGACGCCAAGGCCTTCGCGCCGCTCGTCGACGGATTCGTGCTGGTCACCGAATGGGGCCGCACGCCGCGCGCGATGGTGCGCTCGATGCTGGAATCGGAGCCCTACGTCGCCAACAAGATCATTGGCGCCGTGCTCAACAAGGTCGATTTGAAGCGGCTCGCGAAATACGGATCGCTCGGTGGCTCCGAGAAATTCTTCGACCGCTATTCGACCTATTATCTGGAGAAGTCGGAGGCGCGCACCAAACAGGCTGCGTGACGCAATTCCTGAAAAAGCGTGGACGGTTTTCCGTCCGAAATCGCGCCAAAGAGACAGAGCGGTTCGGCGTTTCCATGAACGCCGAACCGGTCTAGCCGTAACCATGGCGCGCCCGAGACGAGGATTCATGCGCGACAAGCGAGACTACGGTCTCACGGATCCAGCGCTGGCCGCTGTGTCCGTGGCTGCGCTCATGCCACACCATTCCCACCGCAAAGCCTTCAACGGGAAACGGACAGTCCATCACGTCAAGCTTGTCCGCGCAATCACGCACCAGCCGTTCCGGGACCAGCGCGACGAAGTCCGAGCGAGACACGATCTCGGGGACGAACAGGAACGAAGCCGCGGAGAGCACGACATTACGCTTATGTCCGAGAGCGGCCAAAGCACTGTCTACCGGTGTCGCGAAGCCGCCGCCTTCCAGGGACACGACCACTTGCTCCAACTCGGCAAATTCAGCGACCGTGATTCCTTCCCGCAGCCGCGGATGCTTCTTGCGGCCGATAAGCACGTAGCGCTCATCGAATAGATGTCGAGCGCGAAGACCTTGCGGGGCCTCCTGCGGTGTCATCAGTGCCAAATCCACATCACCGCGCGCCATCTGCGCTTCCAGTTGCGGCAGGTCCAGATTGCGTATCGCAACGCGAACGCCCGGTGCTAGCGTCCTGAGCTCCACGACAAGCGGCTTGACTATCGCGGCTTGCAGATAGTCCGTACAGGCAATCGCGAAGATCAGCCTGGCCTTCGCCGGATTGAAGTTCCGATGCGAGCTGAGCGTGGCGCGAACCTGATCAAGGGTTTGGCGCAACGGGTCGAGCAGTTCCATTGCTTTGGCCGTCGGCGTCATCCCTCGCTGGGCGGGAATCAGCAGTTGGTCGTCGAACTCTTGTCTGAGGCGGTTCAACTGGGCGCTTACCGCTGGCTGGCTTAGATGCAGTCGGGCAGCCGCCTTCGTGACGTTGCGCTCGATCAGCAGCGTCTCCAGCGTAACCAACAGATTGAGATCAAGGCGTTTGGTATCCATGGAATGGATAGTAGCCGATAACTTATGCGATTTCAAAAATACGTCGAAGCGTCCGAGACTCTTGCTGAAGCCAAACGTCGCGGCACGCTTTTCGGCGGCCAGGCGTGGTCGTCTGTCCGGGGCCGAAGCGATTTCGCCCTCAAGCCGGGATATAATCAGCATGAGCCAGATCGATACCTCCAAACCCCTGATCACCGTTGTCGGGGCCTCGAGCAAGCAGGGTCGCAGCGTCGCCAAGTCCCTGCTCGACAGTGGACGCTACCGCGTGCGCGCGCTGACTCGCCGTCTCGACAGCCAACCAGCGCAAGCCTTGGCGAAGAAAGGGGCCGAGGTCGTGGTGGCGCCCCTGGAACTCGGCCGGCAGGCCGAACTGACCGAAGCACTGAAAGGTTCGGCCGGGGCGTTCTTGATGACGCCGCCGATCGTCAAGGTGCCGCCGGCGGAACCCGAACTCAACCTCGGAAAGGAGTTGGCCGACGCGGCAGTGGCCGCTGGTGTCGAACACGTGGTTTTCAGCGGGCTCGAAAATGTCGAAGCGATCACCGGCGGCACCAAGTGGGCACCGCATTTCACGGACAAGGCGAAGGTAGAGGATTACATCCGCAGCTTACCCATTCGCAGCTCGTTTGTATACTTGGCGTTTTATTACACCAACTTCCTGGAATACTACGTGCCGCAAGGTGTGGAGGACGGCATAGATTTCGCCATATACTTGCCTCCGGACATCCCCGTGCCGTTCTGCGACCCGCTCACTGCGGCCGGTCCAGCGGTGCGCGAGATCTTCGATCACCCCGCGCGATACGCCGGGGAGGCGCTGCCCGTGATCGGCGAGTTTATCTCGGCGCAGCAAATGGTGGACACGTTTGTGCGCGTCACCGGCAAGCGCGCGCGCTACGCCTCTGCATACTCGCGCGAAGACTTATTGCGCCATTTTCCGGGTTTCGCCGGCAACGAGCATCTCGTGCGCGAATTGGTGGGCATGGTCGAATATGCCGTCGAATATGGCTACTACGCTCCCGGGCGCGATCTGACCTGGAGTCGGAAGATCGATCCGAATGCGCTGACCTGGGAACAGTTCCTCAAGCGCAGCAAATGGCAGGGCGACTTGCTGTCCTATGGCGCCGCCGCCGAGGCCGAGCTTGCGCCGATCTGAGAGCGGCGACGCTGTGCTCTTCCTTAACTCGCCGAAGACAGCAGCTTGCCGTGCTTGCCGACGATCCTGACCGCGGTCAGCCGCCCGCTCCGGAAGGCGCCGGTATCGATGCCGAGCCGGTGCCCTTCGAACTTCGGCACATCCACGATCGTGTGTCCATGCACCACCCAGCGGTCGAGGATATGGGCCTTCTCGAAGAATTCCGAGCGGATGTTGAGCAGGTCGTCCTCGTCCTGCTCGACGAGGTCGATGCCCGGCCGGATGCCGGCGTGGACGAAGACGAACTTGCGCGAGCAGACCATGACCGGCAGCGTGCGCAAGAAGCTGACATGGCCGGCGGGAATGGCGGCACGGATGCGCCGGTCGACCTCCTCGCTTGAGCCGTAAAGGTCGCCAAGGCGTGCCGGGTCGACGCCATAGGAATAGAGCGTCTCGAGTCCGCCGATCGCCAGCCAAAGTTCCCGCGACAGATGCCCGTCGAGATAGCCAAGCATGGCGACCTCGTGGTTTCCCGCCAGGCAGACGCGCAGGAAGCCTTGCGGCGCCGGCGCGATGAGATGATCGAGGACGCGTCTCGAGTTCGGGCCGCGGTCGACATAGTCGCCAAGCATGATGATGATCTTGCGCCCGCGAAAGGGCAACGCGTCCAGCAGGATCTTTTGTTCCAGCGACCGCAGCTCCTTGTAGCAGCCGTGCACATCGCCGATCGCATAGACGACCGTGTCCTGCATTTCCAATTCCAGACGATCGCGCGGCGCGGTCCGGGGTCGTCTCGATCGCTGGAACAGGCTCACGGAATGAGGCTCGATGCTCGCATGGGGTTTCGGGAGCATGTCACACGGCACGCATGAAGCCTCGATATCATGCTTGGCCGGAATTACCACGGGCTCGTCACTTCAGGCGCGGGAAACCTGAAGTTGAGCCGCCTTGAGCCGGTAGCCGTAGTGACAGAGCATCACCAGCACGGCGGCCAGGAACCGCAGGATATCGACGCCGCCAAAGGTGGTTTTCTGCGTTGCGCAACAAAAGATCGGGCGCGCGAGCGACCATGCATGCCCGGCTACACCCCGATGCCGCGTCCCTTGAGCGCCGCGGTGATCTCGTCGAGGATGGCCGGATCGTCGATGGTCGCCGGCATGGTCCAATCTTCCTTGTCGGCGATCTTCTGCATGGTGCCGCGCAGGATCTTGCCGGAGCGCGTCTTGGGCAGGCGCTTGATCGTCACCACCGTCCTGAAGGCGGCGACCGGGCCGATGCGCTCGCGCACAAGTCCTACCACCTCGCTTTCGATGAGGCCGATGTCGCGCGAAACGCCGGCGTTGAGTACGACGAAGCCAAGTGGCACCTGGCCTTTCATCGCGTCGGCGATGCCGATGACGGCGCATTCGGCGACGTCGGGATGCGCGGCAAGCACTTCCTCCATCGCTCCAGTCGATAGCCGATGGCCGGCGACATTGATGATGTCGTCGGTGCGGGCCATGACATAGAGATAGCCATCCTCGTCGATCATGCCGGCGTCGGCCGTCTTGTAGAAGCCTGGGAACTCCTCGAGATAGGCCTGGCGGAAGCGGGCGTCGGCGTTCCACAGCGTTGGCAGGCAGCCGGCCGGCAAGGGCAGCTTGACCACGACATTGCCGAGCGTGCCGCGGGCCACTTCATGGCCGGCATCGTCGAGCACGCGAATATCGTAGCCCGGCATCGGCACGCCGGGCGATCCGTATTTCACCGGCAAGAGCCCAAGGCCGGCCGGGTTGATGGTCATCGGCGAGCCGGTCTCGGTCTGCCACCAGTGGTCGATCACCGGCACGGCGAGCTTCTGCTCGGCCCATTTGATGGTTTCCGGGTCGGCGCGCTCGCCGGCGAGAAACAACGTGCGGAATTTCGACAGATCGTAACTCGGCACGAATTCGCCGCGCGGGTCCTGTCCCTTGATGGCGCGGAAGGCGGTCGGCGCGGTAAACAGCGCCACCACGCCATGCTGCGAGATCACCCGCCAGTAGGTGCCGGCGTCCGGCGTGCCGACCGGCTTGCCCTCAAACAGCACGCTGGTTGCGCCATGCAGCAGCGGGCCGTAGACGATGTAGGAATGGCCGACCACCCAGCCGACGTCGGAAGCCGCCCAGAACACTTCGCCCGGCTTGACGCCGAACTCGTTCTCCATCGTCCATTTCAAGGCGACCATGTGGCCGCCATTGTCGCGCACGATGCCCTTCGGCTGGCCGGTCGTGCCCGACGTATAGATGATATAGAGCGGGTCCGTGGCCAGCACCGGAACGCAGTCGACATTGGCCCCGGCGGCCCGCTCGCGCGCAACCGCGTCGGCATAATCGATGTCGTAATGGTCCTTCAGCTCGCAGCGCAACTGCTCGCGCTGCAGGATCAGGCAAGCGTCAGGCTTGTGCCTGGAGAGCTCGATCGCTTTGTCGAGCAGCGGCTTGTAGGCGACGGTGCGTCCGGGCTCCAGGCCGCAGGATGCCGAGATGATCAGCTTCGGCTTGGCGTCGTCGATGCGGGTGGCGAGTTCATGCGAGGCGAAGCCGCCGAAGACCACCGAATGCACGGCGCCGATGCGCGAGCAGGCGAGCATGGCGAAGGCCGCTTCCGCCACCATCGGCATGTAGATGATGACGCGGTCGCCCTTGCCGATGCCGCGGTTCTTCAGCACCGAGGCGAGTGCGATCACTTCGCGCTTCAGCTCGACATAGGTGAATTTCCTGATCGTGCCGGTGATCGCGCTGTCGTGGATCAGCGCCACCTGCTCGGCGCGGCCGCTGGCGACATGGCGGTCGATGGCGTTGAAGCAGGTGTTGCAGGAGGCGCCGGTGAACCAGCGGCCATAGACGCCGGCCTCGGCATCGAAGACGCGCTCATAGGGGGAGAACCAGTCGATGGCTTTCGCCGCGTCCGCCCAGAATTGCTCCGGATCGCGTTTCCAGCCCTCATAGACCTCGTGGTAGCGTGACGCCATCCAGCTTCCTCCCCAGGAAATTTGCCGTCCTCGAATAGCCTATGCTCTTCCTGCCGGCCATGTCTTCCCCGAAATTCGTCGATGGCCGATCTCGTCTCGGCCGCAAATATCCGGCACCATGGCAT
Organism: Mesorhizobium sp. M4A.F.Ca.ET.020.02.1.1; assembly: GCF_004022645.1. Classification (NCBI taxonomy): domain Bacteria; kingdom Pseudomonadati; phylum Pseudomonadota; class Alphaproteobacteria; order Hyphomicrobiales; family Phyllobacteriaceae; genus Mesorhizobium; species Mesorhizobium sp. M4A.F.Ca.ET.020.02.1.1. Next base: position 5,739 of record NZ_RZOI01000200.1, read on the forward strand.
GCTGATAGCTGCCCGCCATGCGTTGGGCCAGGCCGCGAGCACGGCGGACTGCTCGGCGAGCTTCGAGACGCAGCAAAATGGCGACATATCCGGCAAGCCGCTCGGCTTCCGGCTGACGTTGCAGGGAAAGGACGGCAAGCCGCTGAAGATATTGCATGACGACAAGGCGGTGTCGGACTCGCGGAACTGCCCGACCTCCTACTCCCTGTCGGAGGCCTACGAATTTGCGCCCGAGGGCAAGCCAGCGGTGATTGCCGTGCTGGTCCAGCGCTTCAGCCAGGGCTTCGAAGGCCGCGACCGCCGCTTCATCGCGGTGACAGGCCGGGCGCGCTGAACAACGCCGGCCCGGCCGGGGCATGCAAACCCTGCCGACGGTGCCACGGCACCGTTCCTGCCTGTCCGCACTGTTTGCCGGCTTAAAGCGGCAAGGCCGCGAGCATCAACCCGACGCCGCCGGCGATCAATATCGCAGCCGCAAGAGCCTTCCGGTGGCGTTCGAATGCCGTCGGCGCGCGATCCCAATTGTAACGCATACTCGTCACCCTCTCCCCAAACGCCGGCGATTCCATAGCTTACTTAAGGGAAAGAAGGCAACACCCCCCGTTTTCGTCCGTGAAGAAGGCCTGCGAAAAGCCGGTATCGAGCAAGCGCGAGAAACTATCCGCCGTGACCGCCGCGACGCAGACTTCACGCGGGTGATTTCCCGCACCAGTCGGGCCGAAGCCCGTCGTCGCCTGGGCGTCAGGACGATGGACAGCATCGTCCTGCCGCGCTAATGGCTCTCCAGCATTCTTGCATGGACTGGAGGCCCCATGGCTGAAATCGCATCTGGAATGGTTCTGCGGCTGGCCGACGATGCATCTGTGCAGCATGTCGGTGATGGTGCGGTCGTGCTTCTGGCGCGCAGCGGCCAGCTCTATACTTGCAACGGCACTACTGAAGCCTTTCTCGACAAGGTCGACGGCGCCCGCAACCTCGACCAGATTGTCAATCTGCTGTCCGACGAGTTCGAGGTCGACAAGGCCATGCTCGACCAGGACATGGCGGCGCTTGCCGCTGAGTTGGTGGCGGAAGGTATCCTAGCCGACCCGGGTGCATGATGGCTGACGGGCTGCTGCGGGTGTTGTTTCGCGCCCATCTGTGGATCAGCGCGCGGCTGATGCCGGCCCTCGTCGGCAAGCGCGATTTCGAAGCGGTGTTGAAATGGGCACCGCTGACATCGCCGACACCCTATCGCGGCCTGCCGTCCTCCTACATCGTCGCCAGCGTCAACCGTGCGGTCAGGCATCCCTGGCTGATGCGTGATCGAAGATGCCTGAGGGAGGGCCTGCTCGCCCATCGCTTCCTGCGTCTCGCTGGCTTCGACCCGGACCTGCGCTTTGGTGTCGATCCGCAGTCGATGCACGCGCCGCGCCTGTCGGCGCATTGCTGGGTCTGTCTCGATGGCCGGCCGGTGGTAAGCGATAGCCTCCCCGGCATGGTGGAGATCTATCGCCATCATGCCGAATCTGGAAAGGCGCGTGCCGCTTGACCGCGTCCATAAGCTACGCCCTTAACGGCCAGATCGTCGCCATTTCGGCCGAACGCGCCGAGCTCTGGCGCGATCTCGATAGGATGCTCGCGGGCCTGAGCGCCGCCGAACCCGTCGAAGCCGGCTTTCGCATCGACATCATCGAGACGCAATCGCTTTCCGAGACGCCCGAGGGGACGCTCGCCTTCGACGGCGAGGTGCCCGAGGACGGCCATTGCCGGATGATCGATGGCGGCGACGTCCTTCACCTGGTGTTTCCCGGCCGCCAGACGCTTTCCATCCGTGCCGGCGAGCGCCGGGCCGAAATCCGCACGCGCCCCGGTGTCAGGATCACCTGGACGGCGTGGATGCTGGTGCTTGATGCCGCGCTCGACGCGGGTGGGCAGTATATGCTGCACACCGCCGGCCTGACGCTGCCGGGGAGCGACGCCGTGGTCCTCATCCACGCCCCGAGCGGCACCGGCAAGACCACGACCTCGCTGGCGCTGGCTTCGCAAGGCTTCGGCCTCTGCGCGGACGATTCCATGATCCTCGATGTGGCGCCGGACAAAGCCGCGGCCTGGGGCCTGCCTCGCCATGTGAAGATCCACCGCAAGACAGCCGAACTTGTCCCTCTCGTCTCGCCCTGCCTCGGCCCGTCGTGGGACCGCAATGGCGAACAGGCCGTGTCGCTCGAGCGCCTCGGCCAGATCCTGCGCGTCGAAAGCGTGGTCGCCAGGCCGGTCTCGGCGCTGCTTCATCTTGCCCGCTCGGCCGACGGCGAGAGCAGGCTCAATCCCATGGCCAGGACCGACGCCATGGTCGCGCTGGCCGCCGACAATGTCAGGACCGGGATGACCGGCCTGCTGCCACTGCAAAAACACCGACTGGCGACGATCGCCAAACTGGTCACGACGGTGCCGACCTTTACCCTGGAGGTCGGCGCGCGACCTGCCGATGCGGCGCGGTTGATCCGGTCCGCGCTGGCGCTCGCCTGATTCACCGCGGGCCTTCGGCGCGCTCGCCAAAGCGGCGCATTTCGAAGGACTTCTGCCCGAGCCGCAGTCGGCCGAACGCGCGCTGCCAGCGCGTCAGCTGACGCGCGAAACCATTATAGGCAAGATGCGCGATGCGGCCGTCGGCACAATCGAATTCGATCATCCCCCACCGCCTTGCCGGCGGTTCGCCAGTCGCCGGGCCGAGCCTGCGGATGGGGTACGCCAGCCGGGCCAGCTTCCCGTTTATCGGCACATGGAGCGCAACGCCACGCCCGACCACGCGCCAGATCCTGGCAATATGGGCGCTCGACCATTG
>NZ_RZOI01000201.1:0-8538 GCF_004022645.1 Mesorhizobium sp. M4A.F.Ca.ET.020.02.1.1
CCGGTCGGTAAGCCGTCCGACGGATCCGGCCGGTTGTTGCCAGGATGGTATGAGGCAATCAGATACTGGTCGTCATCGCCGTCGAGCGGCGCTCGCCCGACATATTCGACCTTCACCTTGGCCGTGCCGACCTTGTCATAGTCGAGCATTTGCGCGGCTCGCTCCGAAACGTCGATGATGCGGCCTTCATGGTATGGGCCGCGGTCGTTGACGCGCACGATGACCGAACTGCCGGTTTCGAGGTTGGTGACGCGGGCGTAGCTCGGCAGCGGCATCGTCGGATGCGCCGCCGTAAGTTGCATCGTGTCATAGACTTCGCCGTTGGCAGTCAGCCGGCCGTGGAAGGCATCGCCATACCAGGATGCCAGGCCGACCTTGCGGTAGCGCTTGTCTTCCTTGGGATAATACCATTTGCCGCGCACCTGGTAGGGCTTGCCGAGTTGGTCGCGGCCGCCGCCGCGCCGCATGAAGGCAACGCGCGGGCTTGCCTTCACGCCATATTCGGTTTCGGCGAAATACTCCTTCGAGCGCGGCCTCTTGTCGATCATCGCCTTCGGCTGCGGCGTCGAGGTGCAGGCGGCAAGCAGCACCGCCGATATGGCGCACAGTGCAAGAGCTGGAGCGCGACGTAGACGCGGGCGCGCCGAAATCTGCATTGTTATGATGTCCCCTACAGTCTCGCCACCAGCTGAACGTCAGCGGAGCCAAAGCACCTGCCCGACACTTTGCCAGCGACACCCGGATCCCCAATCCCCTTGTGCGCAGGAATTGCTTATCACCGTATTAACCGATTGTGGTCGGAAGGCGGCGAGATTGTGGCAAGGCCTGTACCGGCGTGGCCGTGAACGCCGAGCGAGGCAATGCCAGCGACTTGATTGGCCAGTTGACCGCTGCCATCGCAGCAAAGGCGGAACAAAACTATGGCGCCGGCGTAGTCCCGGCGCCTCGAAGGCTCTCAGACCGGCCCACAGTCCAGAAGGTGCTTGGCGCCAACGCGCTCGTCAGGCCGGCGGTTGCTGGGAAGACGGAGCCACCTGCGCCGTAACGTGCGACAGCCTCTCGCGCTTGGTCAAAATCGGCTTTTCGTAAATCTTCTTCATGATTCCCTTTACCCCGAAAGATCCACTACGCCACAGATTGGTCGGGCGTGTGCCACATTGTCAATCAGGCTGGGCCGATTTGGCGGGATACTGTTGCATTTCGGCAAATATATCGAGCGACGATCCGACGCGGGTGGCAGGTCTTGGCGCCACGCACTAGGGAAGTGCGGTGGAAATGACCTCCCGCGTCTGGCGCGCCAAAAAACATAGACACCCCAGTGATTGGCACGATAGAGGGATGGCCGAGCAGTTTAAGGCCACGGTCTTGAAACGTGGTGAAAGCTTTCCCGCCTGTTATCAGCGGTCTTGAATAGCCGGCGCCAAATGAACAGCCCGCAACCTGCGGCAGCAGGCGCATCGGAACGCCTCACGCAAAATTTGAACTCGATTCAAATAGCGGAAGGCGCTTCCGTTCCATTAGCCAGTGCTGATTTAGAAATCTGCGACGTATTAACCGTTCGTAGACCGCGCTGTCCTATTCTGAGACAGCGCGGTCAACCAACTACCCCTGGCTGCGCAGGCGGCTCCGGCTACCCACCCCCAACGCCGGTCGGAGCCGCCACCCTCTCTTTTGATACCAGCGATGGTTGAATTAACTGTTACCACACGTACCTTCTAACGTGCTCTCCCGATCGCTAGACTTTTAGGGAATCGCCGGCGCTCCCAAAACCCCTGTCCGATTTGGCGATCCCTGACGTCTGGACTCAACCGCCGAATGACGCATCCCGGGTCTTGGGGGCAAGGGACGAACGGCGAAAGCTTGCGTTTCGGCAAATGTACAGGCCGGCGCGGTTGACAGGTCTTCGCGCCACGCACTAGAGCAGTGCGGTGCGGATGATGCCAACAGCAGGATCCGAAGGTCAACACAGGCACCAAAGTGATTGAAAGATCACGATGGAGGGATGGCCGAGCGGTTTAAGGCACCGGTCTTGAAAACCGGCGTGGGCGCAAGTTCACCGTGGGTTCGAATCCCACTCCCTCCGCCATATGTATTTGATTTTGTTTGATAATTCTTGTTTATGAAAATCATACCCGCCAATATGCCCATCAATCGGAAATGGCATTGATTCGGACGGCACACGACGGGATGAGACAAAGGCAAAGGCCTCCGCGCGCGGTCATCAACCACGCGATCAGAGAGTTCGACCTCAATGGCGTCACCAACCCGTTCATGAACTTCGAGGCGCCCCCCAAGGATAAGGCAGAGCCCGACAGGGACAAGCGCCGGCCCTTCACTCTTGACGAAGTTGCCGCGATATCGGCCCGTGTTGTCTCTCAAGCCAAAGAGGACCTCCACCACATTTGGCGGCTTCTCTCAGGGACAGGGTGCCGACTGGCTGAAGTCTCGGGGCTGCGGGTGGCAGACGTGCACCTCGACCATGCCGTTCCCTACATCACCGTCGAGTGGCACGACGACCGCCGCATTAAAAAATGACGACCGCCGCATTAAAAAATAAGGTGTCCCGCCGCCTGCGTAACTGATCGCAAGGCGACCACACACTCGCTTCGCCACCTCATGAAGGATCGCCTGCGGCTAGCCGGCGTCAGCAAATCGGACCAAGACATCCTTTTGGGCCACTCCTCGGGAAGTGTTGGAGAGGACTATGGTGGCGATGAAGCACGACTTGAGGTAGCCAGACGGGCGCTCGAGAACGCGCTTGCAAAGAACGCGAGAGCGGCCGATATGAAGGATGTTTCTTGACCTCTCCATCCGCTCCGATGCGTATCCGAACACTAGACCGCTGGCGGCATCTGCTTAAGCCGCTTCCAATTACGCTCGACTGCCCGACCATGAAGATGATCGGTGGTGACTTTGAACCGCCGATTTTCACGGGTTCCGGTCGCATCGTGATCAAGAGTTTCACCGACATTGACTACCGGATGTATGCCACCCCCTTGGAAGGTGGTGAGGCCTTCAGGCGTCTCGTTCAGATGGAGAAAGACCCATACGACTCCACCCGCCGCTTTCGGCTCATTGCCACGGATATCCAAGGAACTGAATGGGCAGCGGGCTGGACACATCCACAACTAGGAGAGACGAAGAGCGGCATCTGGGAGTTGTTCGGTGATCTACACTCCTTACAAACAGGAGCTTCCGGGCCCTCGGTGTCTGAGGAATCTGGAGTGGAACTAGTCTTCCAGCCTGAGCTTCGGCTGCCTGTGGATACGCCTGTGGTGACGGTCTCTACGTTAGAGGGTGTGGAGATCGAACGGGGTTGGCGCCTAGCCAAACGGACCGTAAAAGTTCTTGACTCAGAGATCGAATTTTTCCGCACCAAACGAGGCGGCGCTCTCTGGGTAACCGCAAAATCATCAAAAGAACTATCGCACCCATATACCGAGAACTGGCTTGGAGAGCCGCTGCGTATCTTGCTCGGACAATTGAGCTATCCACGCCTAGTTGCCCGCAACTTTGGAGGAGGTAGGGCGCAGGTTTCGTTACGGCCATCTCCGAGGCAATTCAGAGATTCGGCCCTCGCTTCTCTCGTCGGGGGAAATCCTTCTGAGGTCGAACCGGACTTCTGGACGCTCTACGCGAAACTGCTCGAATTTATTGCACGCGCACGTGATGAGGGCGGCAATCCGAATTTCGAATCACACCTAATTACCCGCCTCTACGAGGAAATCATTCAGGCTACACAAGGGTCACGATGGGTGCTTTGCCTCACGCTGGCGGGTGTCGCAGAAGGCCTCACAAAGATGCTAATGGGTCCGACGCCCCTGAAGGCTGACTATGCCGAAGAGGCTATAAAAAGCCTCCGTGATTACGTCACCGCCTGGGTTGGCGACGAAGAGTTAAAGTCGCGAGTTCTTGGCGCAATTAGCACTGCTGGGACAAGGACCGTAGGCAAATTCCTCCGAGACCTTCAGCAGAGAGAGATCCTAACTGCCGCCAATGTCGGAGCTTGGTCGAAGCTGCGCAACTCCGTCATGCATGGCAATTTAGTATCTCCTTACTCCACGAGGGAAGACGACCAGAATATCCTTGAATTGGCCGACCTGGTGCATCGTTTGACGCGCGCGATAGTTGGCGTTGACGGGCAGTCATCTCAGGGGGCCCAATAAAGACGAAGCAAGCCGCAGGAACAGAGTTCAGTCAAATCGACCCCGTGGGTCTGTTTTTCCCGTTGCATCAGGACAGATGCCGCGCATACTGCCGTGATACTTGGAGGGGGCAATGTTGGAGCGCGGTTCGGTTTGGCGTCGTTGGGACCTGCACGTCCATACGCCCGGCACAGCAATGGAGGACCGGTTTGGTACCTGGGACGAGTACTTAGCGGCGATCGAAGCCAGCCGCGACGTGTGCGCACTTGGAGTCACTGACTACCTACTGTTGGACAACTACGAGAAGGTGAGAGCGCACCGCGAGGGTGGGCGTCTCAAGAACATTGCCTTCATCCTACCCAATATAGAGTTTCGCCTAGCTCCGCCGACGGACAAAGACACGCCTGTAAACATTCATCTGCTCGTGTCTCCCGACGATCCTAACCACGTTGCGGAGATCAACAATGCGCTCGCCAGATTGCACTGGCACTACAACAGCCGCGTCTATTCATGCACCCCACCCCAGCTCATGGCGCTTGGTCGCGCTGTTGACCACACGCTGATCGACAACACGGCGGCACTCAAGAAGGGCGTCGAGCAATTCAAGATCGATTTCAGCAAATTCCGCGAATGGTACCATCAAGAGAATTGGCTTCAGGAGCACTCTATAGTTGCCGTTTCAGGTAACAAGGACGGGCTTTCTGGGTTCCTGACTGATGGCGGTTGGGCGGCTATGCGAGAGGAGATCACCCGATTTAGCGACGTCATCTTTTCTGGACGACTAGGAGAAACCAACTTCTGGCTTGGACGCAATCAGCCGGATGAGAATGTCGATTTCATGAAAAAGCTCGGCGGCCCGAAGCCGTGCATCCATGGCTCTGATGCCCACAGCATTCAAACACTTTTTAGGCCCGACAATGACCGCTTCTGCTGGATCAAAGCTGATACCAACTTTCAAGGGCTGAAGCAGATACTGCTCGAACCGGGTGAGCGCGTGCACATCGGGCCTCCCCCGCCGATGTACCATGATCGCGCGCGAGTCCTGGATAAAGTAACCCTTAACAACGGCGGCGAATGGTTCGAAGCCACGCCAATTCCCCTCAATTCAGGTCTCGTATCGATCATTGGGCAGAAGGGCTCGGGCAAATCTGCTTTGGCCGAACTCATCGCGTTTGCTGCCGGCAGTTGGGAACCGAGTGAAGCTAGCTTTATTCAACGTGCAGGCTCGTTTTTGGACGACTTGGTGGTGAAACTCGAATGGGCGGACGGCTCCTCGACCAGTGCACGTCTAGGCGGCGAGTTGCCCTCGATGGGAAGCGCTCGGTTTCTATCGCAACGTTTTGTCGAGAAACTTTGTGCCGGCGATCAGCTCAGCGACGACCTAGTTCGCGAGATTGAAGGAGTAATCTTCGATGCATTGGACCCGACGGAAACACTGAACGCTTCGAATTTCCAAGAGCTGCGTAACATCCGCACGGAATCGCTTCGGGACAACGGCAACCGACTCAGGGATGAGATCAGCCAGCTTATTCGCGACGATATAACGCTCCGGTTCTCACTTTCGAAAATCCCTGAAAAACTGGAGCGGAAAAAGAAGCTTGCCGAGGAGGCCGACGGCCTAACCAAGCAGGTTCCCAAACCCTCAACAGAGGAGGAAGCAAAGACGCAAGCAGCGCTGCAGGCGGCGCGCACAAAACTTGGCGAGATTCAGAACACCATTGGAGGAATGAAGCAGCAGCGACAGCGACTAATAGATATTCGAGCCAAGGCGCAGGGAATCGCAAGGGAAATCGGGCGCTACAAAGATGACGTTGTCACACTGCTCAATTCAGCGCTGATCGCTGAGCCCGATCAAGACCTGTTCACTCCGAAGTTTATCGGCAGCTATGAAGCGGTCCTGAAGCGCCGGGACGACGAGCTTGTTGCCGCAATCGCCAAGCTCGAGGGTGACGCAACAAAGCCTGCCGACGGCACGATTAACGCGTTGCAAGCGTTGATTGCGGAACTCACGAAAAAGGAGTCTTCAGATAAAGCGCGGCAAGATCGCGTAAAGGCGATACAGACGCGGCTCGCCGCTATTTCGGTTGAGATCACAAGATTGGATGCGGAGATCGCTCAGCAGGACTCTATCAAGCAAGAACTAATGAGCGCCCGCGATCGCCGACTGGGCGTTTATAAAGCCTTCTTCCGAAACCTCGGTCTTGAACAAGCGGCCTTGGAGTTGCTGTACCAACCGGTTCACGACAAGCTTGCAGACCGCGAGCATGAACAGGACCTACAATTTTCCATACGTTGGGAGGCCGACCTCGACGATTGGCTGGGGCGCGGCGGTATGCTTCTCGACCAGAGGAGAACGCTACCCTACGGCTCAATGGAAGGCATCGCGAAAGAGGCTCGGCGGCTGCTGCTCCCGGCTTGGGCTTCCGGGGATGTAGATGAAATTCAGCGAGCCCACGAGCAATTCATGGTCGGCTTTCGCGATCCGAAGTTGCCGAGCACCGGCTACTTGAGGACAGGGAGCACGCTCGCCGACCTGCTCGGATGGCTATACGATGTTGACCATGTTCAACTAAACTACGGGCTCAGGTACCGTGGAACTGACCTAGAGAAGCTGTCGCCTGGTACGAAAGGCATCGTGCTGCTCATTTTGTACCTAGGTCTCGATGAGCGCGACACGCGGCCCCTTATCGTCGATCAGCCGGACGAGAATCTCGACAACGAGTCAATTTTTGCTCTGCTAACCGCCTATTTCAGGTCTGCCAAGAAGCGCCGGCAGATCATCCTAATCACCCATAACCCGAACCTCGTCGTGAACGGCGACTCAGAACAAGTAATAATAGCCTCAGCGGACATCCAAGAGAGCGGTCTCCCACGAATTTCTTACTCGTCGAATGCCCTGGAACACACCTCCCCGGATGGCACCGGTATTCGTGAAAGAACCTGCCGGATACTTGAAGGGGGAACCGACGCGTTTGTACGACGCGAGCGTCGATACGCAATAGGCGCTCAATTATGAAAGCCTGCCTCCACAGCTAATTACATGCGAATAGTAAATGGCATTACTGCCCGGTTTTTTGGGAGGCGCACCAAGGTCGGGGTGTCGGCGGGCAGCTTGTATCGCCGCAGATAAATGGCACGGCCAGCCCCTCAGAGATCAGGACGTCACCTACGTCTTGGCCATTGGCAAACAGCGAACCACAACTTCGCCCGTAGTTGCAACGATTGGTACCCTCGGTCCCGGCGGGACAGGAGCAGCGTATCATCTTTAGTTCGAGTCTTGCGGAGGCGACTAGTTCGGTGAGGCGCGCTTTCGCTCGACGCCCAATGTCTGCCTCGACGGTGCACCTTGGCTCGATGCTCTCAGGCGCATTGAAGCCGACCAGCCGGGTTCCCTTGGCAGCACCATTGAGCCGAATGGTATCACCGTCCGTTATGGTGAACTGGGTTCTGGCAAGCGGCAACGTGTCCCCTGCTGCGTCCGATTTCGCGAAGGATGGCATGCTTGGCCAAGTGATGTGCCTGCCCTTGACGACGTACGAGTAGATCAGAGACCCGACGACCAGCACCAGAACAATCCCGAAGGTTCTTGCGAACCTGGCCGCCAAGTACCTCGCCTCGCGAGCGAGTGGGCTACGCCGACGGCGCGGGCGCCAGCGCGGCGACGAAGGGGGATTGTTTGGGCGAGATTGCCATGGCGCGGATGTGCTTGGCGATGCGGGTCCTATCATCTCGTAAAGCTTCGCCCACTGCTTCGCGCTCAGCCGCGTACGCGGGCCGTACTTCGCCAATCGGTCACGTATATCGAGGAGGAATTGGCGCTGCCATTGGCTGAGGTGGCCGCGAACCAATGCAGCCTCGATACGGGCCTTCAGGTCGTCCTCAGGCTCCATTTTGGTTGCCCTGCCCGTCCACAATAATACCGGGCCGCCGGCAGAGTGTGAAGAGGCGCATTGAGTCCTGCACATCGGTGAGCCGGACGCACGTGGGGCTTAGGGCCGGACACCCGGCGAGAGTATGCGGGGTAGCCTGGATTGCCGGTGAAGCCTACGGCATCGACGAGGTGGAGGCGGCTGTGGTCGAGACTGCATTCCGCCAGCATCTGGACAGGAACACTCTGCGCCAGCATGGGTTGAACCTTCAGACCTATTTCGAGCATGTCGACGAGGCAGACTACCCGACGCTGAGAAGGGCTGCGGCCAAGGGTGCATGGCACGTCTTCCATGGGCATGCAGAGGCCATAGCAGCGGCCCGCGAGAACGGTTCGGCCTACAGCGAGTAACCCACAAGGCAACATCTCCCCTGCCCCTGATGCATCGCCCCAAGAGGTGGGCGGGGGTAGGGTCTTCTTTACAGGCAACCACCAGGGCGGCTCGCTTCAGAGCTGTCCCTCCTG
>NZ_RZOI01000202.1:0-8502 GCF_004022645.1 Mesorhizobium sp. M4A.F.Ca.ET.020.02.1.1
ATCTCGACGCCCTTGACGGCGTTGATCGACATCAGGCCGGACGCGATGTCCTGATCGAGCTTGGCATAGATCGGCGCGCCGAGACCGGCTGGAACGCCCTCTGCGACGATTTCGATGACGGCGCCGACGGAGGAACCCGCCTTGCGGATGCCGTCGAGATATTGGGTGAAGACGGGAACCGACGCCGGATCCGGCGTGAAGAACGGATTTTCCGCATCGCCGATGAAGTTCCAGTTCCAGTTGGCGCGATCGATGGATTTTTCACCCATCGAGACCAGTGCGCCGCGCACCATCATACCGGGCACGACCTTGCGGGCGAGCGCGCCGGCCGCCACCCGCGCCGCCGTCTCGCGCGCCGAGGAGCGGCCGCCGCCACGGTAATCGCGCAGGCCGTATTTGACCTCGTAAGTGTAGTCGGCATGGCCCGGCCGGTACTGGCGGGCGATCTCGCCATAGTCCTTCGAGCGCTGGTCGACATTCTCGATCAGCATCGAGACGGGCGTGCCGGTGGTGATCATCGTCTCGCCGTCCTCGTCGAGGATGAAGCCGGAGAGGACTTTGACCTCATCCGGCTCGCGACGCTGCGTCACGAAACGCGACTGGCCGGGCCGGCGCTTGTCGAGTTCGGCCTGGATTTCCGCTCGGGTGAAGCGGATGCCGGGCGGACAGCCGTCGACAACGCAGCCGAGTGCCGGCCCATGGCTTTCGCCCCAGGTGGTGACGCGGAAAAGATGGCCGAACGTGTTGTGAGACATGGAAAAGCGCCCTGCCCGGCGGCGGAGCCGGTAATCTTCTCGGTGGCGCAGCGTCCTCTGCGCGCCCAAAAGGACGCGCGGCGCTGCACGCTGCCTTCTATTGGCGTTTTCCACAGTGGTCAAACCGGCGGATCCAGCATGATGGATGATTTCGGCGCTACGGCGGCATCGTCCGATGTCGAACCACTGCGCCGCAACCCTCGCTGAGCCACCATCTCGGCATCGGGCTGAACAACAAACGCCGTGCCGGTCGATCTATAGCCGCTGTTGTTTCCCGGCTATCCTATGAAGCCAGCGAGGTCGGGCAGGCGGTCTCTCCAGTATCTTATGGATCGTGCAAGTAAGGCAGCCGCGTGATTGGGGGCGGTGGAGCTAGGATTTCCTTTTGGGATTGGCAAGGCCGCCAGTATCGGCTAGCTAGCGTGCCGGACAATCTTCGGAGCGAACTTGGCTGTCAGTCGGGAATATGGCGTCGGCACGCGAGGCGCGCATCGCGTCGACCTGCCGCTGACGGAACAGGCCAGGCATCCGGGCAGCGCGCATGACGACATAGAAGTCGCGGTGCTCATACCCTGCTACAATGAGGCCGCGACGATCGCGACCGTGGTGTCCGAGTTTCGCCAGTCTCTGCCAAACGCCCGCATCTATGTCTACGACAACAACTCGATCGACGACACGGCAGCGGTAGCCGCGTCCGCCGGCGCGATCGTTCGCAGCGAGCGCCGGCAAGGCAAGGGCAACGTGGTGCGGCGAATGTTTTCCGATATTGACGCCGACGCCTATCTTATCGTCGATGGCGATGCGACATACGATGCTTCCGAGGCGCCTGCCATGATCCGCGAGCTCCTGTCCGGGCCATACGACAAGGTGAACGGGGTGCGCATTCATGCCAGCAAGCAGGCATATAGACCGGGCCACCTGATCGGAAACCGTCTGCTTACATCGCTTGTTTCGCTGTTCTTCGGCGACCAAAGTCGAGACATGCTGTCCGGCTACAAGGCTCTGTCACGCCGGTTTGTAAAGACCTTTCCGGCGGTAAGCGCAGGCTTTGAGATCGAGACCGAACTCCTCATACATGCGCTGGAACTCGGAGTTCCCATGAGCGAGGTCGAAACGCACTACAAGGAGCGGCCTGCGGGCTCGCTGAGCAAACTGGCGACCTACAAAGACGGCTTTCGCATCCTGTGGGTGATTTTCCACCTGATCCGCGACCTGCTGCCGCTTCCGTTTTTCCTGTCGATCGCCGCGGTTCTGGCGCTGATAGCAATCGGATTCGGCACACCCGTTTTCCTCAACTATCTCTCCACTGGATTGGTGCCTCGTTTCCCGACCTTGATAGCCGTATCGGCGGCAATGATCCTCGCATTCCTTTCGGTGTTCGCCGGCCTCATTCTCGATAGCGTCGCGCGCGGCCGCAAGGAGGCGAAGCTGCTTGCCTATCTATCCTACCGATCGGTGCAGCGGTGAGCGTGACGAGCGCGAAAATAGCGCGCTTCCTCTTTGCCGGAGGCATTGGGTTCGTCACTGACGCGGCCGTGTTCTTCGGCTTCGTGTACGGTTTTGGCGGCTCGATTATCGCCGCCCGCGTGCTAGCAAGCCTGGTCGCGATGACGGTAACCTGGGCCCTCAACCGGAGCATGACTTTCATTGACGGCCGCATGCAAAACAGAACTGCCGAGTACGGCAAATATCTGATTGCATCCTTCGTCGGGATGGGTGCGAACCTCATCGTGTTGAACGAGGCCAGTAAGATTGACGCCAATTTCTACCATGTGCCCGCGTATCTCCTCGGCGCGATTGCAGGCCTCGTCGTCAACTACGCTCTGTACGACCGAATGGTTTTCAACGGCCATCGAAGCCTGGGGTGATGGAAATGGCCGCTGATCAGGATCGGGCGCCCCGAGACGAGAATATCGACTCCGTCTTTTATCGCGACGGGGCATCGAATTCGTTTGCGATGCGCCTGCTCAAGACCGCCAGGCGGAACATGTTCAATCTGTTCATTGAACAGATGCGCCCCTCCCCGCAAACGACCGTTCTCGATATCGGCGTTTCCGACGACGAGAATGAAGGCGCCAATTTCCTCGAAAAGTCCTACCCGTGGCCAGAAAAAGTGACTTGCGCCGGGATCGGAACCGGCGAGCAGGTCAAGGCACGTTACCCCTCCGCCACCTTCCGGCAAATCATTCCCAACGAGCCGCTGCCTTTTGCCGACAAGTCATTCGACATAGCGACGTCCAACGCGGTGCTGGAGCATGTTGGAGGAGTGCAAGAGCGCAGGCAATTCATCCTGGAGCACCTGCGGGTTGCCCGCTCCGTCTTCATCACCGTCCCCAACCGCTGGTTCCCGGTCGAACATCACACCGGATTGCCGCTTCTGCATTATTCGCCATCCGCATTCCGCGCGCTGCTCGGCAAATCATCGATGGGTTATTGGACCAAGCCGGAGAACATGGATTTTCTCAGCCGCGACCTGATCGGGCGAGAATGGCCGGGAGCCAAGGCGCCGCGCATCTGGATGACGGGGATCAAGCTCGGTCCCTTCAGTTCGAACATCGCCATCGTTGCCGGCGATCATGCTCAGACCTAGCCGGTACATTCCATGCGCGGATCTTCAGTCCTGAGACTGGTCAACGCATGGGCGTTGCCATTGGCGCTCGTCGTCCTGTTTTGCCTCTATCAGTACAGATATTTGACCTATCCCTCCGTTCCCGGCAACAATGCGCAATATCCGCTGGGCTGGTGGGGATGGATTGACCAGGGTCTCTACTGGAAGTCCGCGAAGGCCTTCGCCGTCCTCGATCTCAGGCCCGCATCGCATTTCTATCCGCCGCTTTATCCCCTCTTCGGCGCGCTCTTTCTACCAATTTCGGAAATGCACCCCTTCTATCTGGTCAACCTCGCGCTGATGGCCGGTTTCTTTCTGCTCGTGTTCCGCCTGTTTCGACCGCACCTCGGGCCCGCCGCCGCAGCTCTTTTCACATTGGCGGGCATGGTCGGTTACCCGATCATCGGGCTTCAGTGGGTTGTTCCGTGGACCAGCACGCTTGGCGCGTTCCTCCTCGCCGCGGCCCTTGTACTTCTCGACCGCTTCGATCGGCTGAGGCATTCATCGCTCCCCGCATCGACCTTCGCGACCAACGCGATCCTGTTCGGCATTGTTGTCGGCGCCCAGATCCCCGTTCGTACCGCGGACTTCGCCACGACTGCTCCGGCTGCAATCGCCTATGCGTCGCTTGTCGTGGCGATGGCAGTGGGCAATGAACCCGACGCGCGCAGAAACGGGATCGTTTCCATAGGCGCCGGGGCGGCTGGGTTTGCCATGCCAGTGCTGTTCTTCGCAACATTCAATTACCTGAGCGCCGGAACTCTGGCCGGCACATATTTCCAGGCCGTCGCAGGAGGAATTGGCTTCGACATTTTCCAGGTTCCGGAGCGGCTCTTTTCGCTTCTTGTTGCCTCACAGGTCTATTTCCTGGAGTTCAATGCCGATTGGATCAGCGTGATCCCCATCCTGTTCATCGCCGTCGTTCTTGCGATCGTTCTGATCGTTTTCCCGGAGCCCCTGTTCATGCGGGTGGCCGGCTTGATGATGGCCGTGCATCTGATCGTTTATGCGAGCTATCGGGACAGCGTCCCGACCGGCATGTTCCGCTATTTCAACGTCCACTACTACAAGTGGATGTTTCCCATCGCGTTGGGGATTGTCGCCTACAGGCTGAAGCCGTCCGCTTTCGGCCGAAGGGAGGCAATCACTGTTGCGACGGGCGCGCTCATAGTCCTGCTCGTCGCATCCGTGACCGCGCAGCGTCGGGATGTGCCGATACTCGCCTCGACCTCCGAAGACAGAACCGTGAGGCTGGATGTTCAACAGCCCAATGCCATCCAGATAATCGATCTGGTGGGCGTGAAGGCTCCGCCTGAGAGCAATGCAATAACAGTCGAAACGTCCGCGACGATCGATGGCAGGCAGCTTTTCCCCGTCCGCGACTACAGATTTGTCGCCAACGAAAAACTTGTCCGTCTGATACTGGCCAGCCCGCAGAATGCCGGCTCGGTGGAGATTCACCTGTCGAAATATGTCGAGCCGCCCAAACCCGGCTGGACGGCTCGCGCCTCGTCAATGAGTTTCAGGCTCGGACTGCCGTTCGCGCAGCAACGGCTCGACACGTCCGTTCCCGGCTCCCCGTTCTCCTTGCCGCCCGGCGGCGCCCACTGAGTGCTACCTCCCATTGGCGTTTTCCACAGTGATCGAACCGTGATCCGGTGCATCAAACTGTGATCCGGCGGATTTAGTTTTGACACATTCGGTTGGTTTCTGCTCTCTTCCATCCGCCGTTGAGGATCCGCCGCCATAGTGCCGGCGCAATGACCAAAGAGGACGACGATGCGTACCCTGATTGGCGCTGTTGCCGCCATGTTGCTGATTTCCACCGCCGCCGCATTCGCCGGCCAGACCGAAGGCCTGATCAAGAAGGTCGACAAGGACACGCTGACGCTGACACTGGATGACGGCAAGTCCTACAAGCTCAATGCCGAAACCGATCTCGACGCGCTGCAGCCGGGCATGGACATTGTGATTGCCTATGACGTGACCAATGGCGAGAACGTGGTCACCGATATGCAGCTACCGGACAGTGACGCGAATTGATTCAGATGATGCTGGCCTGACCTGAATCGCCACACCTTCCACAGTCCGCCCTACAACCACTCCAGGGTCCGACCCTGCAGCCGGAGCAAGCGGTCCTGCGGGATTTCGAGGCTTGCCGCCTCCTGCTTGGACAGGCCTTCGACGAAGCGGAACAGGCAGCGCATGACGCCGCCATGAGTGACGCAGACCGTCTGCCGGTCCAGGGCGTCGAAGAATGGCTTTATCCGCTCGAGCAGCATCTGGTAGCTCTCGGCGCCCTCGCCGGGCGGCTGGAAGTCCCATTTGGCGAAGCGGCGCCCCTGCGTCGAGCCGGGAAGCCTGGCCTCGAGCTCGCGGAAGGTAAAGCCCTGCCAGTCGCCGAAACTTATTTCGACCAGCAGCGGATCGGTGCGGTAGGCAAGCGGATCGAGACCCATCGCCGCGCGCAACCGCTCCATCGTCTCGCGCGTGCGCCGCATCGGGCTGGCGACAAAGTCGAAATCGTCCGAATTGTCGACGAACTCGGCCAGTCGGATCCCATTCCGGGTCGCCTGCTCGCGCCCCAGCGCGTTTATGTCGGTGTCTGCCTGGCCCTGCAGTCGACGCTCGGCATTCCACTCCGTCTGGCCGTGGCGCACGATGTAGACGAGCGGATACATCAGGTCTTCCGGCGAAAGATCAGGACAGACTGCAGGCGGTGGGGGATGCCAGCTCGAGGAGACTATTCCTTGACGGTCGAGATATCGGGCGCGTCGACCGCCTTCATGCCGACGACATGGTAGCCTGAATCGACGTGATGGACCTCGCCGGTGACACCGCGCGACAAATCCGACAGGAAATAGACGCCTGAATCGCCGACCTCTTCCTGGGTGACCGTCTGCTTCAGCGGCGCATTGTATTCGTTCCACTTCAGGATGTAGCGGAAGTCGCCGATGCCAGAGGCGGCAAGGGTCTTGATCGGGCCGGCCGAGATGGCGTTGACGCGGATCTTCTTGGCGCCGAGGTCGACGGCGAGGTAGCGGACGCTCGCTTCAAGCGCAGCCTTGGCGACACCCATGACGTTGTAGTGCGGCATCACCTTTTCGGCGCCGTAATAGGTCAGCGTCAACAGCGAGCCGCCATCGACCATCAGCGGCTCGGCCCGCTTGGCGATGGTGGTGAAGGAAAACACCGAAATGTCCATGGTGCGCAGGAAATTGTCGCGCGTCGTCTCGACATAGCGGCCGGTCAGCTCGTCCTTGTCGGAAAAGGCGATGGCATGGACGAGGAAGTCGAGCTTGCCCCAATGCTTGGCGATGTCGTCGAAAACGGCATCGAGGCTTGCCGGATCGGTGACGTCGCAATGACCGGCGACATGCGCGTTGAGTTCCGCCGCCAGCGGCTCGACGCGCTTCTTGAAGGCTTCGCCCTGATAGGTCAGTGCAATCTCGGCGCCGTGATCGACGCAGGCCTTGGCGATGCCGAAGGCGATCGACCGATTGTTCGCGACGCCGAGGATCAGCCCGCGCTTGCCGGCCATAAGGCCCTGTCCACCCGCCATGTGAGCGTTCTCCGCAAGAATGTCTGCTTTGTGGAGAGCCCTATCGCACAGGCACAAGGCCCCTTCAAGCGCCCATAGCGGACTGTCCGGGGGAGAAAACTTCGAAGGTCAGCCGTTTTGGCGGCGCATCAGCGCTTCCAACTCGCTGTCACCGCCCTCGGGCAGCATCAGCCTGACATGGACGTAGAGGTCACCATGGCCGCCGGTTTTCTCCGGCAAGCCCCGGCCCTTGAGCCGCAGCACCTTGTCGGAGCTCGACCATGCCGGGACATTGACCGCGAGGCGGCCGGTCGGCGTCTCGACCGCAACCTTGGCGCCCAGCACGGCATCGGCCAGCGCCACCGGCAGGTCGGCGTGCAGGTCGCGGCCCTCGACACGGTAGCGCGGGTGGCGACGGAAATGGATCTTGACCAGCGCATCGCCCGGCTGACCCGGCCCCTGCTCGCCCTGGCCCTTCAGACGGATGGTCTGACCGTCCTCGACATAGGCCGGCAACTTGACGGCGACCTTGCGACCATCGGGGAACATCGCCGTCACCTTCTCGGCGGTGGCCGCCTCCTCGATGGTGACATCGAGCGTGACATTGAGGTCAGCGGCCTGGGCCGGCTGGCGACGGTCGCCTGTTCGCGCGCCGCTGGGGCCGGCGCCACGGGCGCCGGAGAAGGCATCGCCGAAGATCTGGCTGAAGATGTCGCTGTTGCCATCGAACGGATCGCCGCCCGGCCTGCCTGAGCGGAATTCGAAATGCGCGCCGCCCGGGCCCTGCTGGCGGCGGAATCCGGCGAACGGATCGCCACCGCCGGCGGCACCCTCGAAGCCCTGGAATTTCGGCTTGCCGTCGGCGTCGATCTCGCCGCGATCATAGGCGGCGCGAGTCTTCTCGTCACCGACGATCTCGTAGGCCTGGTTGGCGGCGGCAAAACGGTCCTTCGCCTTGGGATCATTCGGATTCTGGTCCGGATGATGCTTCTTGGCGAGCTTGCGGTATGCCGATTTTATGTCCTTGGCCGATGCGTTCCTGGCAACGCCCAGCACCTCATAGGGGTCGCGCATGCTTCCTGCCTGCAAGAGAAAATGAGTCCACGGTTGCTCCCTATATGCGCTTGCATAGGAAGAAATTCCAGTGGCGCAAGGCAAGATCGGCAGGCGAAAATCAGAGCGCCTTGAAGTCCTGCATGTGCCATCCGCCGGCGCCCGCCATGCAGAGCTCGCCCTTGAACAGCGAGACCCCGTCGAAGCTTTCGCGCGAAGCGGTGAAGCTGCGGCAAGTCTGGTCGTTGTCCTTCAACTCGACCAGCTCGGTGATGGAGCCGCGCGAGCCGGTGCCGGCATTCGCCCACGGCACCGCCTGGCCGCCGAGTTCCTCGATATCGGCGGAAGAGACGGCATTGCCGATGGTGGTTTGATCCGAGTCCTTGTCGCTGTTCGCCGGCACGGCGGGCGAGGCAGGTGCGCTCGACGTGACGATCGAACGGTCGACTTCCGCCTTCTGAAGGCTGAAGCCGCCCGCGCCGCAAGCGGCAAGCGGAAGGACCATGGCCGCGACCATGAGCTTGCCGCTGGCCGAAGCGAAACCG
>NZ_RZOI01000203.1:0-8479 GCF_004022645.1 Mesorhizobium sp. M4A.F.Ca.ET.020.02.1.1
TTTCGGAAGGTGAAGCTTGTTAGTGCGGCCGCCGTCGATAACGTAGACTTGGCCAGTGACGAAGCCGCTTTCATCGGAGGCAAGCCAGACAGCGAGATTTCCGACGTCCCGGGGTTCGCCAAGACGTGCTACAGGATGCATTGCGAGAAGCTCATTGCGGGCTCGGGCGCTGTCGGACATGCCATTGATGTAAATCTCGCTTAAGTCGGACACGATCCACCCTGGGGCAATAGCGTTACAACGGATGCCCTCGTGCCCATGGTCAACGGCTACTGCCGCCGTGAAACCGTGGATCCCAGCTTTCGAAGCGGAATAGCCCGCATGACCTGGATTGGCCCCGAGCCCCTCGATTGAGCCAATGTTGACGATGCTTCCTTTTCCCCGCCGGCGAAGATGCGGAATCGCAGCCTTCGTCATTAGAAACGGAGCCTTCAGGTTGATGTTCATCATCCGGTCCCAGTCCTCCTATGTCGTTTCCTCGACCGTCTTCTCGAAAACGATACCGGCGTTGTTGACGAGGATGTCGAGGCCGCCGATCCGCTCAACGGCAGCTTCCAAAGCTGATGCTATGTTCGGGCCTAGCGAGATCTGCCTTCACATAGATGACGGGCCCGTCAAGCGCCGTTTGGAGGGGCGGATTGCGCTGTATGACAGCTACCAGCGCCCCTTCTTCGGTAAACCTCGGTGATCCCGGCGCCGATACCACGGCCACGGCCAGTCACGATTGCACATTTTCCGGCTAGCCGATCAGTCATGGAAGCCCTCATAAGAAAATTCAATGCGTCTCGGTCGAGGCGGGCCTGGCGACCCTCCTGCCGTTCAAAGTCACTATCCAGCAACCGCGCGAACAGGCGCTAAGCAGTGATCAGGCCAAGCTTTCGGGGTTTCCAATGACATTCCGCAGCTCGAGCAGGAATTTGCTAGCTTCCGCGCCATCAATTGCCCGGTGATCCACCGACAGGGTGAAGGTCATCATCGTTGCCGTGCGAGTATTCCCCGAGGAATCCACCACAACCCGTGGTACAGCGCTCCCAACGGCCAAAATGGCGCACTGTGGAACATTTATGATGGCATCGAACTGCTCAATACCATAGCCACCGAGATTGGAAATGCTGAACGAGCCGCCTGAAATTTCGCTCAATTTCAGGGATTTGCGCGTAGCCCGGTCGACGAAATCCTTGGTCTCTGCGGCGATCTCGATGACCGATTTGGTTTCCGCGCTGCGCACCACAGGTGTCGACAGACCGCCCTTGACGGCAATCACTATAGAAATATCAGCGCTGTGATATTGACGGATCGTGTTATCTGCCATCTGGCAATTGATGGAAGGGTGCTTGACCAGCGAAACAGCCACCGCTTTGACCAGGCAGTCGTTGAGCGACACCTTCTCGTTTGGATGGTGTCCATTCAGCTCAGACCGCCAACGCATCAGCTTGTCGGCTTCAATGTGCGCGACCATCCGGAAGTGCGGGACCGTCTGTTTTGCCAACGTCATTCGCGCCGCGATCGCCTTGCGTAAAGGCGACAGGGCCACCTCGGTGAATGAGTTCGACATTAGCTCGCAATCGTTCCAAGGACCGCATTGACATCGACCGTCGTGCCAACCGGGGCAACGATGGTTGCCAACTTTCCTGACGCCGGCGCTTCGATCTCCACGGTAGCCTTGGCCGTCTCGACTTCAGCGACGATCTCTCCTTCCTGCACTTGGTCGCCAATGTTTTTCAGCCAGCGAATGACTGTTGCTTCCTCGATGCCCATTCCGCTGGACGGCAGATTGATGTCAACTGTCATCTTGGTATCCATTCGATTAAGACGTTTAGAGGAGCCGACGTATGGCGGCGATAATGCGGTCCTTCGTGGGGTAAAAGCCCTTCTCGAGCGCGGGACTGAAGGGAACGTGGATGTCTGGCGCACAAACGCGAAGGATCGGACGTTTCAGCAGATCAAAAGCCTCTTCAGCCATCACCGCGGCAATCTCGCTTCCCACATTGCATACACGATGAGCGTTCTCGACGATCAGAAGCCTCCCAGTCTCTGCCAAGGATATTTTGATCGTCTGATAGTCGAGCGGCTTCAGCGTGCGAGGATCGATCACTGCGACCGAAACCCCTTCTTTCGCAAGGGCATCGGCCGCTTCCATTGTCGGCCGGATGGCGCTGGCGATGGTGACGAGCGTCACATCTGTGCCCTCCCGTTTCACATCGGCCTTCCCGATCGGAATGACGTAATCAGGATCTGTCGGAACATCCCCTTTGACCCCCCAAAGGCGAGCATCCTCAAACACGAGAACAGGATCGCCGTCGCGAATCGCCGCCTTCATGAGGCCCTTCATGTCAGCGGGGGTCGACGGGCAGATGATCTTGAGGCCGGGGACGTTCATGAATAATGGGTAGGGGCGGTCCGCATGTTGAGCCGCCTTCGAGCCCGTAGGATACATGCAGCACCGTATCACGATCGGTATATCGATCTGCCCCCCGGTCATGTACTGCAGCTTAGCGGCCTGATTGATGATCTGGTCGGACGCGAGATAAACGAAACTGGCTATGGTCAGGTCGACGATCGGCCGCAACCCATTGATGGCGGCTCCAATGCCGATGCCCGTGAAACTTCCTTCCGAAATAGGCGTGTTCCAGACCCGTTTCTTGCCGAACGTCTCGACAAGCTTGAGGCCGCCATATAGAGGGACATCCTCTCCCATGAGTACAACACGATCATCGCGCTCCATCTCCTCGAATTGAGCTTGGACGAGCGCATCGATATAGGTCATCTGCCTATGAGTGGTCGGGGCTTCAGAAAGTGTTAGCGCATCATCATGCATGCCATTAGATCCTCTCGAGCCCGGCCACGAAGTTGTTGTGCCCGATGAGGGGCGTGTTAAACATGTAGTCGGAGAGCGTCTCTAGTTGGGGGAGGGGGCTATCAAGGCCGAATTGAACAGCTTGCTTGACTGCCAGGGAAACCTCATCCTCGATCTCGGTAAGAACCGGTTCCCTGACTCCGTCTTTGAGTAGAGCGCTGCGATAGAGAACAAGGGGATCCCGATCCCGGCGATAACTTTCAATCTCCTCGGTGGAGCGATAGGGCGTTCCCGGAATGGCCAGGCCCGCATTGTGTTCGTCGAAACGGTAGGTGTTAGCGACGATCAGGCTAGGACCATCGCCAGCTCTCGCCCGCCGCACAGCCGCTTCGGTTGCTGCAAAGACCGCGTCAACGTCTTGCCCGTCAACATTGACGCCCCGCATTCCAAATCCGGCCGCACGTAACGCGATGTCAGGTTGGCCATGGGTTTGGGCCACCGAGACGGTCACTGCATAGCCATTATTCTCGCAAAGATAGATCACAGGCAGATTCCACAGCGAAGCCATATTGAGGCTTTCGTGAAAGGTGCCCTGATTAACAGCCCCGTCGCCAAAGAAGCACAGGGAAACCTGGTCGACGCCTCGAACCATCGCACTGAAAGCACAACCTGTGGCAAGGGGTATACCGCCCCCTACGATGCCCGACTCGCTGATAATTCCGACCGATCGGTCCGCAAGATGCATCGAACCTCCGCGCCCCTTACAAATGCCGCCTTCCTTGCCCATCAATTCGGCCATCAGAACGTCGAGATGCCCACCCTTTCCGATGGGATGGCCATGCGAGCGATGTGTGCCGGTCATGGCGTCGTCATCGCGCAGTGCGAGGCACGAGCCCACGATTGCCGCTTCCTGACCAATGCTTGTATGGAAAACGCCAGGAATCTTGCCGCCCTTGAAGAGTCGGCTACCTTCCTCTTCAAACCGACGAATGCGCAGCATCCTCCGGTAGGCCTCTAATCTCAGTTCGCCGCTCAAGTTCATCTTCCAAGCGCTCCATATTCAAAGCTCCGCTTAAACCACGCGGGCAGGTTCTGATGTGTGCTGTCGGATGTGCTCTAGTCTGGTCCGGTCAAAGCCCATCGCCGTTTCTAGCCGCCCATATACAAACCACCATTCACGTGAATCGTCTGGCCCATGATGTAGCTGGCAGCATTGCTGCATAGAAACGCCACTGCGTTGCCAACGTCTTCGCCTGTTCCGAAACGACCTGCCGGGGTAGCCGCCAACCAGATGTCCCCTTTCTTGCGCAACATTTCGGCAACCATCGGGGTATCGATAGTACCGGGCGACACATTGTTCACGCGGACATGCGGCGACACTTCTTTCGCTAGTGACTTGACGAACGCCAAGACACCGCCCTTTGAAGCTCCATAATGAACATGCTCTGCCGATGAGCCTTCATGTGCTGCTGAAGACGCAATCGTCACGATGGACCCCCCCGGCCTGATATGGGGGATGGCCCTACGACAAATGAAAAAAACGCCGTCGAGGTTGACTGATATCATCCGGCGCCATTGCTCGTCGGTCATTGTCGCGAACGGCTGATCCTCGAAAATGGCTGCCGCAGGGACAACATGATCAATGTGACCAAAACGTGTAAGGCAGGTAGCCACCACGGTCTCGGCGTCGGCTGGGTTGCTTGCATCGTAACGGATAGCTGCGACCCGTTCGCCCTCGGGATCGAGCGATGCTGCCACTCGCTCCACGCTCGCGCCATCGTAGTCCGCCAAGATCAGTCGGGCGCCAAGCCGACTTAACACCTGGGCGATGGCGCTGCCGATACCACCGGCAGCGCCCGTCAAGATGACGGTTTGGTCAAGGAGGCTGTTGTCAGTCAATTCCGTTCTCCGCCATGATCCTAGCCGCCGTCGTTGCTATTTTGCGGCATTGGCTTGCGCGATCCAGTCGTCCCACTTCGTCTTGTTGTTCGAGATCCATTCCATCGCGCGCTGCTTGATCTGCGCGTCGGATTTCTCGCCGTTGTAAATTCGGAGAGCCTGGGCATTCAGGTCCTCCAACGGCATCGCGAACAGTTCGAAGAACTTTTTCGCGGACGGATTGTCGTTGATGAACTTGGTCGACGCAGCAACCCGTTGCTGAATCATAGGAAAACCTAGATTTCCAAGGCCCGGCACTTCCGTGCTCGCTGTTTGGCCATCAGGCAAATCGGTCTTTTTAACATTGAGCCAGACAACGTCTTTGCCTGGCTGCAGAATGCTCGAGAGCCAAAAAGGCGTCCAAGTGTAATAGATCGTCGGCTTGCCTTCTTTGATGCGCTCGATAGCATCAGGGATGATTGCGAAGTAACCGCCCTGTTTCTCTTCTACGGTGTCGCGAAGGCCGTAGGCGTCGAGGTGATGCTCAATGATCCGCTCGCAGCCCCAGCCCGGATCGCACCCATAAATGTCTGCTTTGCCATCGCCATCAATATCGAACAGCTTTGCTTTCTCTGGATCCTTCAGATCTTCCAAGTACTTGATGCCGGTAGCATCCGCCGTCTTTTTGTCGATCAGGTAGCCCTGCACGTTGTTGGCCGACAGCAGGCCCATGGTCGTTAGGACAGATTCTCCACCGTTTTCCTTGATGTACTGGTTATGGATAGGATCGGCAAATGCTGCGTAATAAGTAACGTCCCCTTTCGCGAGCGCCACGTAAGCCAGTTCAATCTGGAGCTGAACAGGATCCGCTACGTCATATCCGAGCTGGCGTAGGCCCTCACCCACTATAAGGGTCTGCATGAGTTCTTCGGAAACGCCATCCCATCCTGGTATGACCTTTTCAGCCGCGAACGCGGCCGGCGCCATAACGATGGAACTGAGCAGAATAAAGCGAAAAAGTGATTTCATGGTCATACTCCCATTTCCCATGTAGATGCAGTTATAGGCTTTAGTGGCTCTCGCTTCGGGGTGCGATCACCCGGCCAGCCCCGGGCGTTACGAGCTGCTCGGCAAGTTGCTTTTGGCCCTCTTTTCGGTGCCTTTTGCTCGCTCGGTGTGACCTATAGGGGCGCCCCCGCCACACTTCAAATGAGTATTAATGGGGCGCCGGATAACCAGAGGTCATGACCTGCGACCATGACTTCAGCTTGTTAGCTGCATGACTTTTTGGGTGCTTGCGAACAGTACGTTTGCCGGCCTAGATCACAGTACATGCCGTCGTTCTCACGCAGCCCTCTGCCCGGACACCCAACATATGGCGCAATCGAAGAAGGTGGTTATTGTTACCGGTGCGACCTCCGGCATTGGGGGCGCCGTGGTGGAAGCGTTTGCCGCGACAGGAGCCTCGCTGGTCTTGGCGGGGCGGGATCGGGAGCGGGGCCAGAAGGCCCTGGAGACAGTGGAGAAGCTCGGTTGCACAGCCTTGCTTCAGCTCGGCGATGTTGCAGACCCTGCTTTTGCCGACCAAGCGGTCAGGTCCGCCGTGGAGAGGTTCGGCCATGTTGATGTGTTGGTCAATAGCGCTGGGATTATCCGGCGCGGAAACGCTGTTGATACGTCGGATGACGATTGGCGCCAGACGTTCGAAGTTAACGTGAATGGCGTGTTCTTTTTCAGCCGCGCTGCTGTGCGCTCCATGCGGACGACGGGCGGCGGAAGCATCATCAACGTCGCATCGAACGTGGGATTGGTTGGCTGCCCTGGACTGGTTGCTTATTGCGCGTCCAAAGGCGCTGTCGTTCTAATGACGCAGGCGATGGCCCTAGATCATGCCAAGGAGCAGATTACCATCAACGCGGTCTGCCCCGGCGCCGTTGACACCCCGATGCTTGTTTCAGCGCACACTCAGCCTGTCACAGCCGAGCAAATCCTGCAGAGAAATGTCGACTCCATACCCCAGGGTCGGGTGGCGACCCCCAAGGAAATTGCGAGCTTGACCGTGTTCCTCGCGAGCGAGGGCGCCAGGCACATTACTGGGGTTGCTATTCCGATAGATGGCGGCTTCACGGCAGGATAGGAGGAAATTTTGGGTAGTCGGGTATCAGGCAAGGTTGCTGTCGTTACAGGTGGCAACCAGGGAATAGGACGTGCGATCGCGGAGAGGCTTGCTGAGGAGGGTGCCATCGTGGTCGTTGGCGATCTGCGCGACGACCGTGCTTCCGGTTCCGGCGGTGCAGGTGGAATTACGCCTCTCCCGCTGGACGTCACAAAGGAGGTTTCGATCCGCACCTTCGTCGATGAAGTCCTGCAGAAATGGGGCAAGATCGACATTCTGGTCAATAATGCGGGTCTTGTCATGCACAAGTCCATTGATGACCAGACCGCTGAAGAGTGGGACCGGCTCATGGCAGTCAATCTCCGCGGGCCCTTTCTGATGGCAAAGTATGTGGTCCCTGAAATGAGGCGAGTGGGAGGAGGGACAATCGTCAACATTGGGTCGGTGGAAGGCTATATGGTCAACCCGTGGCATACAGCCTACGCGGCCTCGAAGGCTGGCGTTCACGGACTGACGCTCGGGCTGTCCGTGGACCTTGGGCCTGACGGCATACGTTGCAACACTGTCTGCCCAGGATGGATCGACACTGATTTAAATCGTGCCTACGTCGAGATGCACCCCGATCGAAGCTTGATTGAGCGCGAATTGGGACAGCTTCACCCGGTGGGGAGGATTGGAGCTCCTAAGGAGATAGCCAACGCAGTCCTGTGGTTGGCAAGTGACGATTCCAGTTTCGTGAGCGGCGAAATGATCTCCGTCGATGGCGCGCGCACCAAGAAAATTTCGTTGCCCGCCATCTTGGATGAAGAGTACCGGGCCAAACTGACAAAGGTCCAAGCATAGCGTTGCGTCAGCGCCCGGAACGGGTTACGGCGGGTCCTCGGGCTCGCTGAGGAACACAGTGATGCTCACCGGCATGTGCGCTTTACAATGCAGCGTTGCTGCGCCCAAACTGGGGGGTGAGCCCCGGTCGAATGGCTATCGGTTGTGAGGACAAAGACCAAGCCTAGGTCGCTGTTTCTCGGCATTGACACTGGCGGCACCTACACTGATGCCGTGCTGTGGTCTGAGACCGAAGGCCCGCAGCACGGGCCTAGCAAGGGCAAGGTTCTGGCCAAGGCCAAGGCGCTGACGACGAGGCATGATCTTGCCGTCGGTATCGCCGGCGCCGTCGACGCGGTGCTGCAAAGGGCCGGTACAGATCCGACCGATATCAAACTGGTCTCGATGTCGACGACCCTAGCGACCAACGCGTTGGTCGAGTGCCAGGGTGGCCGCGTCGCCCTCATCATGATCGGGTTTTCCGAGGCCGATCTTGCGCGTGACGGGCTTCGTACGGCACTCGGCACCGATCCGGTGGTGTTTTGTCCGGGAGGCCATGACGTGCACGGCAATACTGCGGGGCTCGACCTATCGGGCCTGCAAGCAGCATTGCCGGAGCTTGGCGGCTCGGTTTCTGGCTTCGCTATATGCGCCTATTTCGCCACGCGCAACCCTGCGCATGAAATCGCTGCTCGTAACATGATCCGTGAGAAGACTGGACTACCGGTCACCGCCAGTCATGAGCTGTCAGCCAAGCTTGGCGGCCCGCGCCGGGCGCTCACCACATTGCTTAACGCCAGACTGATCTCGATGATCGACCGCCTGGTGGCGGCGACCGAAGGCTTTCTCGAGCAGCGCAGTATATC
>NZ_RZOI01000204.1:0-8476 GCF_004022645.1 Mesorhizobium sp. M4A.F.Ca.ET.020.02.1.1
CCGCCGGCCATGACCGCCACTTTCGTGCGGATCGTTCCGCTCTCGGTGACCACGCCTCTCAGGCGTCCGCCCTCGGTCTCGATGCCGCGCGCGGCGCAATTCTGGTGCACGGTGCCGCCGAGCTTGAGGATGGCGCGGGCGACCGCGGGCGCGGCCCGCGACGGGTCGGCGGTGCCGTCGCTCGGCGAGAAAACGCCGCCCTTCCAGGTCCGGCCCGTGGCGCCGCCCCGCTCGCTGGCCTCGGCGCTGTCGAGCATATGGGTGGTCACGCCGGCCGTCCTGGCGAAATCGCGCCAGCGCGCCCAGCCGGCCAGTTCCGCCTCGTCATTGCTGAGATAAAGCAGGCCGCAGCGGCGAAAGCCGGTGTCTTCGCCGGTCGCCGCCGCAAAGCTGCCCCACAGATCGAGGCTGCGGGTCGCCATCGGCAGCTCGCGGGCGTCGCGGTTCTGCTGGCGGCACCATCCCCAGTTCCTGGAGGATTGCTCGGCGCCGATGCGTCCCTTTTCGACAAGCGCGACCTTCATGCCGCGCCTGGCCAGATAATAGGCCGCGAACACGCCGACGATGCCGCCGCCGATCACCACCACGTCCGCGGCTTGCGGCAGTTTGCCAGATGTCTCGATTTGCTGCAGCGGCGCGCGCATGGTCTCTCTACCTTGAAGCGCCAATCTAACGCGTTGCGCAGGCAGCCGCTGCCGCAGTTGAAGCCGAAGCAGAATTTTATTTCGGCAGCTCGGTCGAAATCGGAACTCGCTGCGTTTCAAAGCGGTGTCCGCTCGGATGGACAGGCCCGCGGGCTGTGGTAGTGTCAAGGCTGTTGGTACGGCAGCATTTTGTGCTGTGGCATGCGATCTTTGGAGACGGCCATGAAACTGGATCGGATCGACATCAAGATTCTTCACGAATTGCAGAAGAACGGCCGCATCACCAATGTGGAACTGGCCGACCTCGTGCATCTGTCGCCGAGCCCTTGCCTGATGCGGGTCAAGAAACTGCAGTCGGAAGGCTACATCGAGGGCTATTCCGCGCAGGTCAACATCGGCAAGCTCGGCCAGACGCTGACCGTGTTCACCGAAATCACCTTGAAGAACCACCGCCAGGTCGACTTCGCCCGCTTTCTCGCGGTTGTCGAGAAGATCGACCAGGTGATCGAATGCCACCTCGTCTCGGGCGGCTACGATTACCTGATGAAATTCGTCACCGCCGGCATCGGCGAATACCAGACGATCATGGAGCGGCTAACCGACATGGATATCGGCATCGACAAGTACTTCTCGTTCGTGGTGCTGAAGTCGCCTATCGTCAAGGCGCACATGCCGCTGCCCAGCCTGTTCCCGATGTGAGGCCTTACGCGCGATCATCGAAATAGGAAGGTCAGCCTTTGGGACTCTCCTTCTTGCCGCGCATGGCGCGTTTGTCCCTTCGTTCGTAGAACGAATAAACCAATGGGATGAACCAAGGCTTGCCAAGGTATAGCGGCACTGCCTTCGGTGGCGGATCGAAATCGAAAGCCGACTGAGCCCTCTCTGTCTGGCCAAGGAGCTTGAAGGCGGCCTTCTTGCCGAGCCAGCGCGCCCAAACCACACCGGAACCGCAGAACCCGGTGGCGTAGACCGTATCGCCAACCGTAAACATTCGCGGAACCATGTCGCGGTTCATCGCGACTTGGCCGAACCAGCTATGCGTTATGCCCATCTTTGCCAGTTCGGGAAAAATGCGCCCAAGCTCCGAGCGCAGATGTGTGGTGGGCGCCAGCGGATCCCCTTCCGTCGTGCCGTCGCGTCCGCCGAATAGAATGCGCGTGCTATCCGGCGACGGCCGGTAGTAATAGCTGAGCTGTCTCGTGTCGCCGTGCATCATCTTCTTCGGCATCAGCCGGTCCATCACGCTTTCGCCCAACGGCTCGGTCGCTATGATGCGGCTCCGCACCGGCACGAGGCGACGGCGCAGCCAAGGATCGAAGCCGTCCGTGTAGGCGTCGGTGCATACCAGCAGCTTTTTCGCCGACACCTCGCCGCGTGACGTTGCGACGCGCACACCACCAGCCTCTTGGCTGGTCCCCAGAACCGTTGTGTTCTCGTGAATGACGGCATCGGTTGTTCGGGCGACCCGCAATATGCCCGACAGCAGCTTGGCAGGATGAAGGCCTCCGATGTCCATCCGTACGAAGCCGCCGGCGTAGAAGTCCGTGCCGATATACCGCGATACTTCCTTGCGGGGGACCGCCGACGTCTCAATCCCGAGGAAACGGTTTAAAAACTCGGCGTGGCGGCTGAATTCATCATATTTGCGATCGTTTACCGCGCCATCGAAGAGACCCGAGAGGAAGAAGTCGCACTCCACCCTTTCGGTTTCGAGGAAGGCTGCCAGGTCCTGTCGCGCCGCCTTTCCTTCCGCCAGGATGCCATCGGCCCGAGATTGACCGAACCTGCGGATCAATTGCTTGCGGCTCGGCCTTATGCTGCCGCTCGCCATGCCGCCGTTTCGGCCTGACGCGGCCTGCCCGATGGCTTGCCGGTCGAAAAGCTGGACGCTGCATCCGGCTCTCGCCAGTTCGATGGCCGCCGACAGCCCCGCATAGCCGCCGCCGACGATGGCGACATCGCATCGGGGGACCAGCGGCACCACAGGCAAGGCAGAAAATGCGCAATCGTCCCACCAGTACGGCGTGGCCTTGAACGGACGCGAGGCGGTCGTATCCATGGTGTGCATCTGTGATCCGATCAACGCGCTCAATCGCGCGAGACCCAGAGCTTGCGGGTGGCTTCGATCACCCGCCAGACGCCCGTGAATCCAGGGTGCATCACAAAGGCGTCGCCTGCCGAAATGCGGCGCGGCTCGAACCCGTCCTCGATGAGTTCCGAAACTCCCGAAAGGATGTAGCAGACTTCGAAGGTTCCGCCTTTTATGGAGCGATAGGCGCCCGGCGTGACCTCCCATACACCGGCCCGCACTTGGCCGTCAGCGGTTTGCGCGATATCCCATGTCAGGAAACGGGGATCACCATCCACGCGCCGTTCCGGCAGCGGTTCGCCTTTCCTGGGTTCGGGGAGATTGTTCTGATCGAAAAAGGTAAGCTTGGACATGGGGCACCCTTTCAGCGCGCGGCATGCCGCTCGAAAGACAGGCGCCTTTCGATGGCATGCAGAGCAGTCAGACAGACGACGTTGATTGCAAGGTAGAAGACGGCGGTGATGACGAAGATTTCCATGATGGCGAACGTCTCGCTCATCAGCCGTTTGGCATGGCCGGTGATTTCAAGCACCGTTATGGTGGAGGCAAGGCTTGATTCCTTGACGATAACAGCGACTTCGGTGCTGTAGGAAGGCAAGGCCTGACGCAGCGCCAGGGGAAACTTGATACGGTGGAAGACCACCAACCCGGACATACCGCAGGCCTCCGCCGCCTCGATCAGTCCGCGCGGCAGCGAGAGCAGGGCAGTACGGAAGATCTCCGCCGTATAGGCACCGGTATTGAGAATGACGGCAAGGATGGCAGCGTGCAGGCTGTCGCCGATCAGCCACCACAAAACCGCGTTGTGGCGTATGAAACCTATCTGCGCGAGACCGTAGTAGATCACAAAGACCTGCACGAGCATCGGTGTGCCCCTGAAGACCGCGCAGTAGAAATCGGCGCATTTGCGAACCGTGCCGATCTGGGAAATGCGGGCTGTCGCCAGTAGTATGCCGAACGGCAACCCGATGCCGACCCCGAAAAATGCAATCAGCAGAGTCGTCTTAACGCCGACGAGCAGAAACGGAGCCGCATAGGTGACGATGCTGAAGTCCATCCTAGCCTCTACTGAATCCGCGATTGAAATGTTTTTCGACGCGGTTGAACAGAACCTGGCTCGCCACGGTCATGGCGAAAAACATCGCTGCCGCCATGCAATAGAAGAGCAGCGGGGAGCGGGTGATTCCCGCGGCGACCGCTGCGGCCCGCATCAGTTCCTGCATGCCGACGACGGATACGAGCGACGTATCCTTGATCGTCATTTGCCAAACGTTGTTGATCCCGCCCAGAGCCAGCCTGAGAGCGAGCGGCAGGGTCACGCGGGAGAAGGTGATGCGTGGCGACAACGAAAGCGATCGGGCCGCCTCCAGAAGGCCGGCGGGAACTGCCTGCAAGGCGCCTCGTATGACTTCTATCGAGTACGCGCATGAGATGGCGGAGATCGCTATAATGCCGATAAGGAATGGATAGGCGTTTTCGGCGCTATCCGCGTAGCCGAACGCCGAGGCAATTCTCTGCACCCAGTCGACGGAGCCGAAGAACAGGAGATAAATGACCAATAGTCCCGGAACGCCGCGGATGACGATGCTGTAGGCATCAACAAGCTGTGAAAGACCAGGGACCTGACGCCAACGAAGGATGGCAAGCGGTATCGCCGCCGCCAATCCTACAACCACGCCGACAAAGCCGATCAGAAGTGTGATACCGGCACCGCGCAGCAGCGCAAGGAGCCAGCCCTTCTCGACCATCAACATCCAGATATCGTGCAACATGAAACATTCCATCAGATCGTCGCGGCATTGCCGCGACGATCTGTTGCCTGTCGGATGATTACTTGTTGCACGCGATGGTATAGTCGTCCTTGAACCAGTTTTCCGAGGCGGCCTTCACCTTGCCGCTATTGATCATGTTGCAGAGAGCGCCGTCCAGCTTGGCCTTGAGTTCGGTATTGCCCTTGCGCAGGCCAACACCCATGCCATAGCCCAGCGCTTCGTGATCGTCCGCTCCGGTAACCTTGACGTCGATGCGGGCAAAGCTAGCGCCGTCCGGTGAGCCGAGGAAATCGACCCAGGTCGGGGAATCGCCGAATGCAGCGTCAAGCCGGCCTGCCGCGAGATCGGAATTCTGCTGGGTCGTGGCGTCGTAGGTCTTCAGATCCGCAGTCGGAATATGTTTCTTTATAAACTGCGCGTATGTGGTGCCATTCACAACGCCTATGGTCTTGCCAGCCAACGCGTTCTCGATTTCCGCAAGACTCTTCAGCCCAACGGACGGAGAATCCTTCGGAACCACAAAATACTGCGGTGTGGTTGCGTAGGGGACGGAGTAGTCGATCTTCTTCTTTCTCTCGTCGGTGATGCCGAGACCCGAGATGATGACATCAAAGCGATCGCTGTCCATCGACGGAACCAAGGAACTGAAGGTCTGCACCACGAATTTGCATTTGACCTTGAGTTCGGCGCAAATGCCGTTGGCGATATCGGCGTCGAAGCCGGTAACGTTGCCGTTGGCATCGGCCATGCTGAACTGCGGCGCGTCGCCTTCTGTGCCCACGCGCAAGACACCATTCTGTGCCGATGCTGCCCCTATTGCCGCCATCATGAGTCCGGATGTGCAGATTGAGCGAAGTGCGTTCTTTATGAGCATGCTGAGTTACCCCTCTTTGCCTTCTGTTTGATGGCCGTCATCAGGCGGCGGTTGAAATAACGCTGGATAGGAACCGCTTCACCGCTTCGGATGCGGGATTTCGAAACAGTTCTTCCGGCCCGGCATCCTGCTCAACGGCACCCTTGTGCAGGAATATCATTCGGTTCGACACCTCCCGTGCGAACCTCATTTCGTGCGTGACGAGAAGAATAGTCGCCCCCTCATCGGCAAGCGTTCTGATGACCTTCAAGACTTCGCTGACCAGCTCGGGATCGAGCGCGGAGGTTGGTTCATCAAAAAGCATAAGCTTGGGCTGCATCGCCAAAACGCGCGCGATTGCCACGCGCTGTTGCTGCCCGCCCGAAAGCTGGCTCGGATATCAGTGGCCAAAGTCGGCCATGCCCACCTTGGATAGAGCGCAAAGCGCTGTTTCATCCGCCTCCCGCTTGCCCTTCTTCAGCACGTAGATCAGCGCCTCGGTTACGTTCTCAAGCACAGTTCGATGGGGCCACAGGTTGAAGCTCTGAAACACCATTCCGATGCGGCGACGGAAAACTCTGATATTGGTCGCGTTGACGATTTTCGTTTCGTGGCGTTCGTTCTGCGATGCGGAAATCGCATCGCCCATCACCTCAACCTCACCCGAACTCGGGGTCTCCAGAAAATTGATGCATCGTAGCGCGGTGCTCTTTCCCGAACCGGACGAGCCAACGAGCGAAATGACCTCGCCTTGCCGCATCTGGAAGCTCAGCCCGTTGAGAACGCGGGCCGCGCCGAACGCCTTGCGAAGTTCGTGAACTTTCAGAACGGGAGCCATGCCGAAGCACCTCCTGTCCGTGCCGTGGTGAAGGGATGTAGAGCCGATCGACGGTCCATTTCGGCGACATCTTCGCTGGTCGTCATTCTCGGCTCCCTAGGGGGCATCGCAGAAACAGACGAATTTCGGTTCGACGAAATCCGGCGACGGATGATGTCGCAACCCCTCCCGTTCAAGGCCGACTGCTTCCAGCTGCATTCCACCCTCAAGGATTACAAAGCATGACCTCAGCTTATGTCCGTCGGGGTACGCAATTCCGTCTTATTCAATTGAATTTCCGCAGAATTCCTGCCAATTCTAGGTTTGTAAGAGGAAACGCTCCGAACGCGTCGGACTCTGACCGCGACTGGGTAAACTAGTTCTTCGGATCGGCGCTCACCTCGCGCCCATTTTCGCGGCACGTTCTTGCAGAGATTCAGATCACGGGCTGCCTGCAGGCCGTTGACAGGCCTAAACGCATTATCAATCAAGAAAATGCTCGAAATCGATTGGCATGGAAAACCCAACCTTCACTCGATCCATGATAACCATTGTCTTGAACCCCTTGATGTCGTGATTTTCGTAGAAAAATCTCCGAGTAAAAGCTTCATAATCTTCCATGCTTCGGGATGTGACAATGAGAACGAAATCTGCTTCTCCCGTAACGTAGTAGCCGTTCATCACTTCCCGAGTCTGGCGGATCGATTGTTTGAAGCGGTCGACGATGTCAGCCCGTTCGCGCTCGAGCGAAACCAGCACGAGCATCGCAATGGGCCGGCCGACAGTCTTGGGTTTCACGATCGAAACGTCAGCTTCGATTGCTCCCCCTTCCCGAAGCCGTTTGAGACGACGCTGGACCGCCGTTGCCGACAGGCCGACCATTTGACCAAGCTCTTCCGTGCCGTGGCGATTGTTGGTCTGCAGAATATTAAGCAAGCGAGAGTCCAGTCGATCAAGCTTCATTCTGCCTGCCTGCGCGTTGATCTGGTGACACAATCGTGGCTGAAAAACTTGCCGTCACCCCTCAGTCTTCCGATGTAGTCAGCGGTGGCCGTACTGGCTGACGAGCTGGGGGTCGCGGACAAGGCCGTCGAGCCACGTCGAGTCGAGCTTCGGCACCGAAGAGAACAGAAGCTTGGAATAGGGGTGGGAGGGCGCCTTCACCTTGTCTGGCGTGATCTGCTCCACACGCTGCCCATTGTACATGACCATGATCTCGTCGCAGATGGCCTCGACGACCGAGAGGTCGTGGCTGATGAAGATGTAGGAGAGCCCCAGCTCGCGCTGCAGCTCCTTGAGCAGTTCGATCACGGCGGACGCCACCACCGTGTCGAGCGCCGAGGTGATTTCGTCGCAAATGATGAGCTTGGGGTCGGCCGCCAACGCGCGCGCGAAATTCACGCGCTGCTTCTGGCCGCCCGAGAGCTCCGATGGATGCCGGTAGCGCAGCGCCCTCGGCAGGCGCACCATATCGAGCAGTTCGTCGACGCGCCTCGAGCGCGCCTGCCTGTCGAGCCGGTGATAGAAGGCGAGCGGGCGGGCGATGATGTCCTCCACAGGCTTGGCCGGATTGAGCGCGGTATCGGCGTACTGGAACACGATCTGCATCTCGCGCAGCTGGTCCTGGCTGCGTTTCCTGGCGGCGCGCTGCAGGTCCTTGCCATCGAAGACGATGTCGCCGGCAGCGGCCGGATGGATGCCGGCGATGACGCGCGCCAGCGTCGATTTTCCGCAGCCGGATTCGCCGATAACGCCGAGATTGCGCCCCTTTTCGACGACCAGGCTGACGGAATCGACCGCGCGGATAAGTGGCAGTCCGTCAGCCCGCATCGCGCCATAGCCGGCCGTCACATTGTCTATACGCAGCAGCTGCTTCGTCCCGGCATCCGCGTCGGCTTGCCCCTGCCGCGGCTTCGGTTCGAAGGCGGCCAGCAGTTCGCGCGTATAGGGGTGCCGGGCAGCTGAAAGGATTGCCGCTGTGGTGCCTGTCTCCTGCACCTCGCCGCCCTTCAGCACCACGATGCGGTCGGCGATCTGGGCGACGACCGCGAGATCGTGGGAAACATAGACACCTGCGATCCCGCCCGCCCGCATGACCGACTTGAATGCCTTCAGCACGTCGATCTGCGTCGTCACGTCGAGCGCCGTCGTCGGCTCGTCGAAGATCACCAGCTTGGGATCGCTGATGAGCGCCATGGCCGCCGACAGCCGCTGCAATTGACCGCCCGAAACCTGGTGCGGATAACGGGCGCCGATCCCTTCGGGGTCCGGCAGCGACAAGGCCCTGAACAGCTCGACGGC